>CAZZHB010000221.1:285-1503 GCA_964653615.1 uncultured Aquiluna sp. | reverse complement strand
GAGTTGTTGGCTCAAGCGGCTAGCAACGTTTCAACCCATGATCCAAAGATCAAACTTTGGTCAAACGTCGATGGACAAATGGTTACCTCTGGCAAAGAGTTTCTAGCCAGTTTGGTCTCACAGGTTTCCAGCCCAGTCCGTTGGGATCTGTGCATGGCAAATATCGATCCTCACTCTGCGACCCTGGTTGAACTTCCACCAGCCGGGGCATTGGCAGGGCTTGCCCAGCGAGGAATGCCTAATTCACCGGCAGTTGCCCTAAAAACTTTCGCCGACATCGAGAAAAACGGAGCCTAATGAAGCAGCTAATTCAGACTCAGCCAGTTCAGTTCACGAGAATCTATGCTTTGGGAGCTTCAAGGGGTCATCAGACCGTAACCAACGATGACATTGCCGGTCCAATTGATTCATCGGATGAATGGATTCGACAGCGCACCGGAATCGTCACCAGAAAACGTGCCGACAAAGAGCAGTCGCTTATCGATATGGCAGCCGAGGCAGCCAATGAGGCGATAGCCAAGGCAGGCATTCAACCAACCGACATTGGCACCGTCATTCTGGCGACCATCACCTTCCCGTACCAGACCCCTTCCGGGGCATCACTGCTGGCTGAAATGGTTGGTGCTCACGGGGCAGCCGCTTACGACATTTCGGCAGCCTGCGCCGGTTACTGCTATGGCATTGCCCAGGCTGACGCCTTGGTTCGTTCTGGAACCAGCAAGTTTGTCTTAGTGGTTGGCGGTGAGAAGCTTTCAGACTTTATCGACCCAACCGATCGCTCCATTAGCTTCCTACTTGGAGATGGAGCCGGGGCAGCAGTCGTAGGCCCTAGCGACCACCCTGGAATCTCTCGATCAGTTTGGGGAAGCGATGGCGCAAACTGGGACAAGGTCGGCATGACCAGTTCAATTCTTGATTTCAGAGATGGCAAGGCGCAGTGGCCCACTCTGGTTCAAGAAGGGCAATCAGTATTCCGCTGGGCGGTCTGGGAAATGGCCAAAGTTGCCAAACAAGCCCTTGCTGAAGCCGGACTGGAGGCTGGTGACCTCAGTGCACTAGTGACGCACCAGGCGAACATTCGAATCATTGATGAGCTTGCAAAACAGCTCGAACTTCCAGAATCAGTGGTGGTAGCGCGCGATATCGTCGACACCGGAAACACTTCAGCTGCATCAATCCCCCTTGCCATGCACCGTTTGCTTTCAGAAGGCAAGGTAA
>CAZZHB010000221.1:0-266 GCA_964653615.1 uncultured Aquiluna sp. | reverse complement strand
CACTAGAAATTGGCTTCGGCGCGGGGCTTGCCTTCGCGGCGCAAGTGGTAGAACTGCCATAAAATAAACCGACTCAATCACACTTAGGAGAAAAATGGCTCTTTCGCAGGCAGATGTCCTCGCAGGACTTGCAGAACTTGTAAACGATGAGACCGGTATCGCCACTGACGCAGTGCAGATGGACAAGTCTTTCACCGATGACCTAGACATCGACTCAATCTCGATGATGACCATCGTGGTAAACGCTGAAGACAAGTTCGGCGTAA
>CAZZHB010000220.1:0-1512 GCA_964653615.1 uncultured Aquiluna sp. | reverse complement strand
GATCACGATGGCGCCAACATCAGAAGCAATTGCCTTGCTGATCTCAATCAAAGACTTGTTGTTGCCGTGAAGACCTAGGCGCTCGCCCTTTGCTCCAGCTGCCAGTGCAACGGCAAGCTCTCCCCCGGTCGAGACATCTACCGAAAGACCAGCATCCACAACCCAGCGAACTACGTCCGCAGTAAGTAGTGCTTTCGAGGCGTAATAGAGCTTTGCTGTGGTGCCAATCTTGTTGGCAGCGTCGCTAAAGGCTCGCTTGATCGAAAGCAGTCGAGTCTCAAAATCTTCCTGGTCGACAACATAGAGGGGAGATCCGTACTGACGGATCAAAGCAGATACTGCGACATCACCAACGGTTAGTTCTCCGTGAGTGTTTCGCTTTGCGGTTCTAGGCCAAATTCGCGCGTCAATCGCATTTAGGTCGCTTGGGACGGCAAGCCATTCGGGAGCCAGAGGATTCTTCACGATTACATCCTCTCCGGAGCAGAGACGCCCAATAGCGCAAGGCCATTAGCCAACACAATGCTTGCGGCATTGTTCAACCAAAGCCTGGTGCGGTGAACGGTTTCAACCTCACCGCCGCCGAGCGGGGTGACGCGACAGTTGTCATACCAGCGGTGATAACTGCCCGCCACAACCTCGATATACCTTGCAATGCGGTGTGGCTCGCGGAACTGAGCTGCCTGCTGAACCACCCTTGGGAATTCGCTTAGGTTAGCCAATAGCTCCGCCTCGGACTCGTGGCTCAGTAGCGCTGGATCAAACTGGGAATCATCAACATTCAAGGAAGCGGCGTTCTTTGCCACCTGCTTGGTTCGGGCATGAGCGTATTGAACATAGAAGACCGGGTTGTCGTTGGTCTTTTTGGTCAACTGCTCGAGATCCACATCCAACGAGGAGTTGATTGAAGAACGAGCCAATGCATAGCGGGCGGCGTCGACGCCAACCACATCAACTAGGTCCTCCATGGTCACCACTGTGCCGGCACGCTTTGACATTCGAACCGGCTCGCCGCCACGAACTAGGTTAACCATCTGACCGATCAAGATTTCCATGTTCTCGCCTGGCTTGTCGCCGAAGGCAGCGCAAAGTGCCATCATGCGCGGCACGTAGCCGTGGTGGTCGGCACCGAGCATGTAAATGCAGCGATCAAAGCCCCTGGAGCGCTTGTCTTGGTAGTAAGCGATGTCGCCGGCGATGTAGGCAGCATCGCCATCACTTTTGATAATCACTCGATCGCGGTCATCACCAAAAGTTGTGGAGCGAAGCCAAATAGCGCCGTCTTCTTCGACGCCGCGCCGACTCTCACGCAGGCGCTCACTAGAGCGCTCGACCGCGTTGGACTCGTATAGCGAGTTCTCGTGGAAGTAAACGTCGAAGTCCACACCAAATTCATGCAGGGACTCTCGAATCTGCTGGAACATCAACTCCACACCAGCAGCACGGAACTTCTCCTGGGCTTCGGCATCCGTTTGGGCGAGAATGTCCTCTGCGGTCTCGGCCAAAACTCGA
>CAZZHB010000219.1:0-1517 GCA_964653615.1 uncultured Aquiluna sp. | reverse complement strand
GCCGCAGGCTACCGCTCTCAGCCCAGCACTCTGCAGCATGTGGGTGACCAGCTCAGTTGTAGTGGTTTTACCGTTGGTTCCGGTTATGGTGATCCACTTTGCAATTCTTTGAGTCTTATCCCTAAGTCGCCAAGCTAGATCAATATCGGTCAGCAAATCGATGCCCTCGCCGCCTAGCCACTGGATGGTTGGGTGGTTAGGTACAAAGCCAGGTGAAACAACCGCAAAATCAATCTTCGAAAGCTTCTTGAGCGCATCAATCGAGTCGGATAACACCAACTCAGCACCGATTACCTCAAGCAGCTCGGTGAACTCAGCACTGGCAGACTGGGCGAAAACCGTTACCTTGGCCCCGAGCTCGCAGAGCGTATCGGCTACCGAAAAGCCGGATTTGCCCAATCCCAGAACTGCCACGTGCAGTCCAGCCCAGTTATCGTGCCAGCTGCCCTGCGCGATCATATGCCGTAGATCCACTCCACGTAGAACAGTCCCACACCGCTAATCACGCAAAGTGCCGCAATAATCCAGAATCGGACCACCACGGTGATCTCTGCCCAGCCCTTGAGCTCAAAGTGGTGATGAAGCGGCGACATCAAAAAGACGCGCTTTCCAGTTCCGGTGCGCCACTTGGTGATCTTGAAAAACACGCGTTGAATCACAACGGAACCGGTGACAATCACGAAGATTCCACCAATAAGCACCAGTAGCAACTCAGTGCGGGACAAGATCGCTAGTGCTGCCAGCGCACCACCAAGGCCCAAAGATCCAACATCCCCCATAAAAATCTGAGCGGGTGAGGTGTTCCACCACAAAAAGCCGACGCAGGCACCGACAATTGCCGCGGCAACTACCGCCAGGTCAAGCGGATCACGCACGTTGTAGCAAGAGGAGAGATTCTCAATTACCGTCGCACAACTCTGGTTGAACTGCCAAAAGCCGATCACGACATAAGCACCGATTGCCATGATGGCGGAACCTGATGCCAAACCATCCAAACCGTCCGCGATGTTGACGCCATTCGAAGCACTTGTGACCAGTAGCGAAATCCAGGCGATGAAAAGCCCCATGCCGATGACAGATCCCCATACAAAGAAATCAATCGGCAAATCTCTAAACAGCGAGATTGCAGTTGAAGCTGGCGTTAGTCCATCTTCGTCTGGGAAACCAAGAGCCAAGACCGCAAAAATGATCGCAACAACTACCTGGCCACCGATCTTGGCCCAGCCGGATAGCCCCAGACTGCGCTGGTTTCTGACCTTTAGGAAGTCATCGATGAAACCAACTAGACCAAGTCCTAGCATCATCAAAATAACCAGCAATGCCGATGCTGATGGAGACTCGCCATTTATAAACTTCGCCACGAAGTAGGCGATGGTTGCTGCAAGCAGGATGACAATTCCACCCATAGTCGGGGTGCCGCGCTTGGTGTGGTGAGACTGCGGTCCATCGTCGCGAATGAACTGTCCCCACTGCAGATTCTTAAAGAGCCAGATAAATCCCGGGGTGGCGAATAGCGA
>CAZZHB010000218.1:0-1535 GCA_964653615.1 uncultured Aquiluna sp. | reverse complement strand
CCGGTTTTGTTTTTAGCTCGGTTGCCAAGCAGCAAGAACCAGACGGACAGTTCCCAACCGTTTCTTTCCCCAACCCGGAAGAACCCGGTGCGATGGACCTTAGCTTTGAGCACGCCAGAGCCAACCGCTCAGACTTGATCATCGCTAATGACCCTGATGCCGATCGGCTTGCGGTTGCCGTCAGAAAAGGCAACGACTACCAGATGCTCACCGGCGATCAGGTCGGATTGCTGCTGGCAGAAATGATTGCCTCTGGCAGACAAAGTGGCACACTTGCGAATTCAATCGTGTCAGCAAGCTTGGCCAAGGTAGCCGCCTTCCACGGTCTGAAGTATCAGCAAACCCTGACTGGCTTCAAGTGGATATCTAAGGTCTCTGATCTCAGTTACGGCTATGAGGAAGCCTTGGGATACTGCATCGACCCAAGTGCAACTCCAGACAAAGATGGCATCTCTGCCGCGCTTGCAATCGCTGAACTAGCTTCCACCCTGAAGGCAGAAGGCATGGATCTGCTTGATCTGCTGCGAGGTTTGGCTAAGCGCTATGGCCACCTTGCAACCGGCCAGGTCTCGATTCGAGTCACCGATCTTTCGATAATCAGCAAGATTATGAATGATGTGAAGAGCAATCCAGTGCAGGAGATTTTGGGCGAAAGCGCCGAGTTTGAAAACCTGGAATTGGGGGTAAATCTCCCGGCCACCGAAGGTGTGATTTTCACCACATCTTCATATCGAGTGATCATTAGACCATCCGGCACTGAGCCAAAACTCAAGTGTTACCTGCAGGTAACTGCCGATTCCGAGGGGGCAGCGCAGCAGGAACTTGCAACCCTAAAGACTTGGGCGCAGCAGTTACTCAAGAGCGCTTAGTTAGGTTTCGAACTGACGCTGGGACTTCAAGCCCGGCCGCCTCTTCATCGGCTGGGATTGGCTCACCGATGGTGTTAATAAACGGAACGATTCCCGCCCAGGTGCCCTTGTTGAGATCCTGCTCATCGTCATCCACCTCGTTCACCGAGATCTTCACCGAGCACTCATCCAGCGGTAGCGAGACGATGATGGTGGCGGCCAGTTCTTTCTTGGTGCTGGCTCGAACCTCGGCTACTCGCCCCGGAATCATGGCGTTACTTAGCGCGTTCAGTGCTTCGTCTTTTTTGTCGTCGGCAATCACAGTGGCTCTTCCAAAAATCACCACCGAGCGATAGTGCATGCCGGAATTGAAAGTTGAACGTGCCACTTTCAGTGCCGTCAGTTCGGTGATGGATACGCAGACATCGGGCTGATTTTCCAACAGCCGCATCAATCTGGAGCCGGATGATCCGTGTAGGTAGATGATGTCATCGATTCGGCCATAGGCCATCGGAATTACAAGTGGCCTGCCATCCTGAACCAACCCAACGTGGGCAACCAGATTGTTGTCCAGGATGGAGTAGAGGTCCGATACCTCGTGAGAAGCCTTGTATGAAATTCGATTGAGCTTGGTGCGCTCAGTGCCGCCAGGATTAGCCATGGCAAAACACTAGCTGAGCGCGGCGG
>CAZZHB010000217.1:0-1547 GCA_964653615.1 uncultured Aquiluna sp. | reverse complement strand
CGCTTGGCAGCACAAAGGCTCCTACTAGCGCCAGCGAGCCAAAGGCAAGCGAGCCAAGCCCCACGCGAAGCTGGTTGAAACTAATTAGCCGCTTGGTCTTGGACTTGGCAGCCTGGGCAACCAGGTATTCAGGAAGCTCGATAGCGTCTGGAGAAACTGAGTTGGAAATTCGGTTTCGAAGTTCTTCGTTTTCGTTCATATTCATGATGTGTATTAGCCCCTCAGTTATTTTCAGAATTCAACAGCTGGGAGAGTTTGGACTTGGCTCGCGAGAGTGCAATTGCACAAGCGTTTTCACTTTTCTCCAGCGCGATGGCAAGTTGCTTGGGCTCCAGACCTTCAAATGCCCACAGCGCGAGAATTTCCTGCTCTTTCGCATTCAATGCCTTCCAGGCTGCTGCAAGCTCGATGTCTGCAAGGGCAATCGCTTCGGCACTTGGTGCAGACTGCGGTGCTTGAAGCATCGCGACAATACTGGCCCTGCCCTGCTGCTTGCGGTTGTGATTGGAGATCAGATATCTGGCCGACTTGTATAGCCAGGGGAGCTCCATGCCGGCAGGGATGCTGTCTCGTTTTTGCCAAGCCAGCGCAAATAAGTCAGCAGCAAGGTCTTCAACATCCTCGGCATGGGTTCTGCGCGCAATAAAACGTGAGGTCTCGGCCAGGTAAGCCCTAAAGATGTCATTGAATTCTTGTTCAGTCATTTCACTCCCATCTAGCCAATGTAATGGGGAAGTAGTTTTTTTCAGGCTCTTCTAAAACATCCAGGTGCGTGGTCTTGCACCAAACCCGATGACTGCATCAGCGCATACATTGTGGTTGGGCCCACAAAACTAAATCCCAGTTTCCGAAGCGTCTTGCTCAGCGCCACCGATTCGCTGCTGGTCGCCTGCCAGGTAAAACCCTCTGCCGGGGTTTGTCGCACCTTTGGGGCGTGTGACCAAATCAACTCTGTGAGATTTAGTTTTTTATCGAGCACAACATTGGCATTGTTGATCGCCGAGATGATCTTGGCTCGGTTTCTAATAATCCCAGGGTTGAGCATCAGCTCTTCGATCTTGTTCGCATCAAACCTTGCGACTTTTTCAATGTCAAAATTCTCAAAGGCTTGTCTAAAACCCTCTCGCCTTTTCAAAATCGTGATCCAGCTCAATCCGGCCTGGAACCCCTCAAGGCAAATTGCCTCAAAAAGTTCGCGCTGCCCTCTACCCTCGGAGCCCCACTCGAGGTCGTGATAGCGAACGTAAATGTCATCATCGGTGACCCACGAGCAGCGCGTGCGACCGTCTGAGTGAAGGCGGGTGTGACTCACTCGGCGAACTCGATCTTTTCTAGCTTGAGCAGCTTGCGCTTGGTTGGAATCCCATCGCCGCCCGAGTAGCCGGTGATCTTTCCGCCGGAACCCATAACCCGATGGCAGGGCACAATTAGTGGAATCGGGTTTGCCCCAACCGCTGCGCCAACGGCTCGGGAGGCCTGAGGCTTTCCGATTCGGTGAGCGATCTCGCCGTAGGGCAGGGTGTGACCATGCTTTATCGTCGCGATCT
>CAZZHB010000216.1:0-1547 GCA_964653615.1 uncultured Aquiluna sp. | reverse complement strand
CTCCCACCAAACCTAAGAGCCCAATTCAAAGAGCTCGAGGAGAATCAAAAACGTCGAGCAACCAGAGCTCTGCGTGATGGAATCGATCGGATTTTCACCGATGCCGAGTCGATCTATCGAGACCTTATGGCCTTGCAATTAGGTGCTGAGGTCGAGCTTGTGAACACCGAGATCGAAACTGATCTAATGCAACGTGCGCAGCAGACTAGCGTTGAGCAAACCATCGCAATTCTCGATGCGATTACTCAAGCTAGACAGAGGCTGGCATCAAATGTCAGAGATCTATTGGTGCTAGAAGCACTCTGCACCAATTTCATCTTCAGGGGAAACGTTGCGGCTTAGGGGAGCGCTTCTGGCAGCAGTCTTGCTGCTGAGTGGTTGTTCGATAACGCCGAGTCCGATAGAGCAGATTAAGGCCGGAACCGATTTTGCCGAGCAGCAAATTACTTGGCAGTCCTGCGATTCTGGCTTTGAGTGCGCCAAGGTTGCGGTGCCACTTGATCACCTCAAACCAACTGGTGAAATTTTTGAAATTGCGCTGATTCGAAAGTCTGGGACTTCGAATCTAAAACCGCTGCTGGTAAACCCTGGTGGACCCGGTGCCAGCGGTGTGGATTATGTACGCGACAACTATGAGTCGCTGGGAAGCTTGGCGCTTAGGGAAAGCTTCCAAGTAATTGGGTTTGACCCCAGGGGCGTCGGTCTTTCTGCTCCAGTTACTTGCAGCGATGAGAAATTGAAGGACCAGATTTACTACGAGGAATCTGGATACCCATTGGGATCTGACGCGGACTTTGCATTTTCCAAAGACATCCTGGAGCGATTCGCCGCCAGCTGCCTACTTCAACACCCAACAGTCTGCGCGCGATATGGATTTGATTCGTTCGGCCCTTGGGGTTGAGAAGCTCGACTACCTGGGATTTAGCTACGGCACTGAGCTCGGAGCTAGTTACATCGCACTTTTCCCTGACCGGGTTGGACGGTTCGTGCTGGACGGCGCTGTCGATCCAACCTTGAGCTCAGCCCAGTCCACAGTCAATCAAGTGGCGGGCTTTGACAAAGCGTTCCGCAGCTATCTAAAAGACTGCCTAACACAGTCCGAGTGTCCATTCCAGGGTGACGTCGAAGCCGCTCTTGAGTCAGTGGGCGAACTGCTGCAAAAGCTGGAAACCAGTACATTGCCAACTCAATATGATCGCGAGGCAGGGTTGACCGTAGCGCTCTACGGCATCATTGCGGCGCTGTATTCAAAGCAGTCTTGGCCTTATTTGACGCAGGCTTTCCAGGAGGCTTTTGACGGCGATGGTTCGACCCTGCTTTTGCTTGCCGACTTCTACAACGACAAGGACCCAGAGGGCGGCTATCTCTCGAACATCTCAGAAGCAAACACCGCAATCAACTGCGCAGATGAGCGACCTGAGACCCAAGACTTTGAGCAAATGCGGAAAGACGTCTTGAAAGCAAGCAGCGTCTTTGGAAAGTATTTTGGCTACCCCGAACTTAGCTGCCTCGGTTGGCCCAGGGGTGAGTCGATGATCGAACTGGAC
>CAZZHB010000215.1:1312-1550 GCA_964653615.1 uncultured Aquiluna sp. | reverse complement strand
CGGAGGCAACCAACTTGCCGTGCTGATTTTGAGCAGCGCGAAGTCGCTCAAATTCCGCGAGCGCCGCCCGCTTATCAAGATCAAGCGCAATCGCCTGGTCGACCAGGGAAACATCGGCACCGCGCGCAATCTGGGAAGCCCTAATGGCTTCTGGGTGCTCTCTTAAAAGATTGAGGTCAATCACGGCCTCAAGCCTACCTTCTCTAACTCCTAGGCTTGTGGAGTGCACCACATCGCG
>CAZZHB010000215.1:0-1302 GCA_964653615.1 uncultured Aquiluna sp. | reverse complement strand
CCGAAACCGGTGGGCTAAAGATCACCAAGCAAGCCATTGAAGGCGGAGCTATCCACATCGTGGTGGCCGGTGGTGATGGCACCGTTCGGGCCTGCGTCCAGGCAGTATTTGAAGAAGAGGCCCCGGTAACCCTCGGGCTGGTGCCAATCGGAACCGGCAATATCTTGGCCCGCAACCTAAAGCTTCCGATCACCAACCTAGATAAGTGCATTCGTCGCGCCGTGACTGGCGATGCATACGAGATTGACCTCGGTGTCGCCAAGGCGGTGAATGCACAAGGTGAAATCAGCAAGCTCTATTTCACTGGGATTGCTGGCATTGGCATGGATGCCCGCATCATGCAGCGCACCCAACCGGAGCTAAAACGCAGAGTTGGTTGGATTGCCTATATAGAAGGTGGTTTCAGATCGCTGCCGCTGAAATTTGAAAAGTTCGAGGTCTTGGTCGATGATCTGACCCCAAAGAGCCTGAAGAGCTACTCGATCCTGATTGGTAACGCCGGTTGGCTACCGGGTCAGATTTCGATGATGCCGGATGCTCGATTAGACGATGGCAAATTAGATGTCGCTGCCATCGGCCCAAGAAAGATTTGGAACTGGGTGGACTTTTTTGCCCGGGTCACCTGGCAGAACAAAGTTGTTAGGCCACTTGCCCTAGGTCGCAAATGGATGGATCAAACCGCAAACCTAAAGACCATCGAAAACCTAGGCGGCTCAAGGATTCGAGTAAAGCCGCACCATCCCAGCCCACTGCAGCTAGATGGTGATGTGATCGGCGAGGTGCTGGAAGTCGACTTCAGCCTGCAACACAGAGCACTAAAAATTCGCCTCTAATGTTCCCCGCGCGGAATGTGGGAAACCGAACACAATTGTGCTTAGTGGCATTCTTTATGTATGGACATTGGTTTGAAAATCCTCGCCGTAGATGACGAGCCACTGGTGCTAACCCTGCTGAGTGAAACCCTCAAAGCTCAGGGTCACGAGGTGGTCACCGCAACCGATGCCGCTAGCGCAAAAAAGGCATCCGCAAGTTTCGATCCAGATCTGGCGATTTTGGATGTTGACCTTGGTAGCGGACCCGATGGTTTTGACCTGGCAACCTCGCTCGGACATTCCAGCCCAACCCTTGCCATCTTGTTTCTAACCAATGTTGCAGAACCCAGACTGGCTGGGAAATCAGTCAAGAGCTTGCCTGCCGGCTATGGCTATCTGTTGAAATCAAAGCTTGGCGACAGCCGCCTGCTGAGCGCGGCCATCATCGGAGTTGCCCGCGGTGCCGGTAAGCAGTTTCGCGACAACGTAG
>CAZZHB010000214.1:1212-1556 GCA_964653615.1 uncultured Aquiluna sp. | reverse complement strand
CACACCATTTCTGCTGGAACCGGCGGAATGACCAGGGCTCACAACTTGCACCCAGATGCCGTGGTATTGGGTAAGACCATCGGCGGTGGAGTGCCGGTCGGAGCCTTTGGCCTTACCGACCAACTGGCCAAACGAATCGCGGGCTCTACCAACTTGGAGTCCATCGATGTCGGCGGCGTTGGCGGCACCCTGGCTGGAAACGCCCTATCAATGGCCGCTGTTCGAGCCACCCTGAGTGAAGTGCTGACCGCCGAGGCATTTGAGCGCATGACCAAACTTGCAACTCAGTGGACCAGCAACATTCAGTCCGTGATCGATGAGTTCGAACTGCCTTGGCAGGTTTC
>CAZZHB010000214.1:647-1202 GCA_964653615.1 uncultured Aquiluna sp. | reverse complement strand
GGCTGCCGCGGTGAATACAGCTTCAGGCCGACCGCGCCACAACATGGTCGTGAGGCTGCCGACTCAGATGCCTTTGAACTGCAGCAGTCTCCGCAATTGCATGCCATCAACCGCGGAATCCTGATGACGCCATTCCACAACATGGTGCTGTTCTCGCCGGAAGCAACCGAGGCTGATGTCGCTCACCACGACGCCCACTTCCGTGAGGCTGTCGAGTCGCTTTACCGCTAGGAACGAAGCTTCTTAGCCTTGAGCGAGGCGCGCACCTGCACAACCATCACGATGGCAATTGCCACGATGAATACCAAGGAACCGATTACGTTGGCCTCAGGTGGAATACCGCGGGCAGCTGCGGTGTAGACAAACTTCGGGAAGGTAGTCTCTGGGCCTGAGTTGAACTGGGTGATGATGAAGTCGTCGAAGCTCAATGCAAAGGACAGCATCGCCGCTGCCATGATGCCTGGCAAAAGCAGTGGGAAGGTAATCCTCCAGAAAACGGCTGAGGCATTTGCGTAAAGGTCACGCCCTGCTTCCTCAAGTCTTGGATCAAGGGTT
>CAZZHB010000214.1:0-637 GCA_964653615.1 uncultured Aquiluna sp. | reverse complement strand
CACGTGCCTTGACGGTTACCACCACAAAGCTCAGGGTAAACATGACGTGTGCAACCACGATGGTCCAGAAGCCCTTTGCAATACCAACATTCAAAAACTGGGCTGCCAGACCTGCACCCATGACAACCTCTGGGGTGGCCATTGGCAAGAACAAAAGTAAGTTTGTGACGGAGCGACCCTTGAACTTGTAGCGGCCAAGTGCAATTGCGATCGCGGTTCCCAGTGCGGTGGAGATCAGAGTGGAGATAATCGCAATCGCCACCGAGTTGCCAAAGGCATGGCAGACAACAGGCTGGCCACACATGTTTAGCCAGTTGTCAAAAGTGAACTCTTTCCAAGCGATGTTGGACTTTTCAACTTTGTTGAACGAAAACACAAAGGTGTAGCCGATTGGAATCATCATGAAGATGAACGCCAAGCCAACGTAAGTTGGAAGTAGCCACTTGCCAAGCGAAAATCTCACAGCAGCTCCTCCGTTCCACTCTTACGCACGTATACCGAAACCAAAACCACGATTGCAGCCATCAGCATCACTGACAGAGCAGATGCAGTTGGGTAATCCTGAATCCTGAAGAAGTTCGCCTCAACCACGTTTCCGATCATCGCAGTGTCGGAACCTCCAAGGAAGTCTCGAGAT
>CAZZHB010000213.1:0-1572 GCA_964653615.1 uncultured Aquiluna sp. | reverse complement strand
CCCAGGAGGCCCAACGCGCATACCGGAGTCCCCGGGCCGTCTTGGTTTCCATCCCATTCACCCTTTAGTAGCTGCGGAGCCCCACAGGCAAACTCAATAACTTCCTGGCCTCGGGTAATCTCACCCATCGCATCGGATAGCACCTTGCCGTGCTCCTGAGTGATGATGGCTGCTAGCTCACCCTTGCGAGCATCTAACAGCTCGCGGAATTTGAAAATGACCGACTGGCGCTTGGCTAAGGTGGCATCTCGCCAGGCCGGAAAGGCTGCTTTGGCGCTGGCAATCGCAGCCTCGATCTCGCTGTGATTGGCGAATCCGACTTGCTTGATAACTTCGCCAAGCGCTGGGTCAAAGACATCGCCTAGGCGTCCGGAATTGCTTTTTACCTCAGCACCTTGAATCCAGTGACCGATAAGGCTCATCTTTGAAACCTGCTAACTAGAAATGAAAACTTGGTTCCACTCTAACTTCTTCGCCGAATTCAAACTTCACTAGAAGCGAGGCTTGAGCAATTTGCGAAGTGCAAGATCCATCAAAAAGCCGATCAAACCGATTGTGACCATAGCGGCGGCTAGCTGGTCATAGGCGAGTTGATCTCTGGAGTTGAGCACCACATAACCAAGACCCGAATCAACACCGAGCATCTCAGCAGGCACCAACACGATCCAAGAGACTGCAACCGCAAGCCGAATACCGGTGAGCACTCCTGGCTGAATCGCCGGGACAATCACGTTTTTGATGGTCTCAAGTTGGGTGCCGCCAAAAGATGAAGCCAGTGTCTTCCAGTTCTTCGGCACCGCCTTGACTGCGGCCGCAGTGGCCAAAAGCACCGGCCAGACTGCAGCAATGAAGATGAGGAAAATCACCGGTGGAGTGCCGATGCCAAAGATCACAACCGCAACCGGCATCCAAGCCAAAGGCGAAATCATCCTGATGAACTGGATCGGAATAAGCGTGAGTTGATCAAGCGACTTGAAAAGTCCAATTGCCAACCCCGAAACGTAACCAACCACCACTGCTAATGCCAAACCAGCTATCAACCTAAAGATTGTGATGCCGGCATCTAACAGCAGGTGCTGCTCAGAGACCAGGTAGGCCAGTGCACTCAACGTATGCGCCGGAGTCATAAAACCAAGGATCGGATTGCTGGATGAAAGCCAGGCAGTTCCAAACCACCACAGCCCGATTGCGGCTATGACTCCGACAGACATACGAAGAATAGACATGATTACGGCTTGATCGTCTCTCTGCGGGTAAAGGAGATGATGTCAAACTGGCGTCTACCACCGAGTTTGTTGATGGCTCGCTCGGCCAAACCAGAAGCCACAAAGGTGCGGTGGGCGGTAGCGATATCAATCTCATCCAGCCACTTGGCATCGTCATCCACCTGAGTTCTACGCAACTGCCTAATCAACTCAGATGTGTAGGAAGGGTATGGATAAGGCTGGAAGTTGATGCGTCTTGACTTCCAGTTTGGATTCTGGATAGCGACTGGGTAATCCGACTTCTCGTAGGAATTCAGTGCCCTGGTGATGGCTGCAGGTGCCTGTGGCAAGTACTTCTTTAGAACAT
>CAZZHB010000212.1:0-1576 GCA_964653615.1 uncultured Aquiluna sp. | reverse complement strand
GCTGTTGGAGCATCCCTAGAGTGCATATCGGCGCTGATGTTTGCACTTCGGTCTGATTGCCAAATCTTGATTTCATCAATCTGACCATCAAATCTCTGGGACTCGATTGTGGATGGTCCCCAGCCACCTACGGCTCCATAATCCACCGATGTGGCTGTGCCCGAGTTGACTCGTGATCCTCTATTGTGAACCAACTTGCCGTCAACATAGAAAAGAGTGTCGGTTGCTGTCATGACAAGGGCAATGTGAACCCAGCGATTGACTGCGATTTGAGTTCTAGTCTCCGTTAGCTGCCATAGACCTCCATTTCGTCCGCCGGCCACGTAGTAAGCCCAGTTTCCGTTGTTGCTGGAAATCGCGTACTTCGCCTCCATGTTCATCACGATGCGGCCAGAGGATCCCGCCATGCTCGCGCCTGGTCTGACCCACATTTCCACGGTGTGAGGGTTTGTCCCCGTAGGCAGAGGGAGTGTGTAGCTGTTTGGGACCAAAACTCTGTTGCCATCGTTGTTTGACAGATTGGCAGCAAAGTCAACAGTTGAGTTCCAACCTGGATCCTGGTTGGCGTTAGCTCCTGAAAGAGCTACCAAAGTCATTGCTGTGGCTGCGACGAGTGCGACAAAGCTCAGGCCTAGGCGACGCAACCACAAGGTTGCACCCCTTACCAAACTCAGCTCTGACATAGTCTCTCTCGTTTTCGGGCATGCCAAAGCACACCCTTTAGGCCCTTCAAGTCTAGATTTAGGGTAAAAATCATGGCCTGAAACGTAGGGCTAACCGTAGTTTTTCATGCCCTCAAATGGGGGACTTTTTTCGCCAATGGCGAAGCGGTTATTTGACCCTGATCTGCAGCACCTGGACCAGTGCGCTGTCGATATAAACCTGGACGGTTGCGGTCTTGCCAGAGCCAATCTTTTTGAGGTTGTAGGTGTAGTTACTGCGCAGTGGGTTAACTACTTTCCACTGGCTTCCGACCTTGAATGAGAGCCGCTTGCCTAGGTGAGATTTGGTGTAGATAGCAACGTAGCCGTTGAAGCTTCCGATGGTGACCTTCGAGTTATTGGGTAGCTCGGTGGCAACCACCTCGAAGAGGCTGGTGAAGATGATTGATCCAAAGTCACCAAAGAGCTTTACCGCTGGGTCCCCTGGCTTCACGCCAACCGGAATCCTGATGGTGATGCTGTCCTGGTTATTGACGAAAAAACTGGCTGGAACCCCATCGATGTGGACTTCTTCAACCTGGTTGAGCTTTGCTCCAAGTAGCTGAACCGAACCGTTGATCTTCACCTGGTTAGACCCAGATATCCCCGTCACTAAAGGCTTTTCAACCAGCGGGCTAGTTGCAAAAACGCTTTGACTTTTGGCTTGAGCTGGCGATGTGTCACTGAGCGCCTGGAAACTGAGAAACGCCGCCAAAACCAGCAACGAGGCCAGTAGCCGATGGTTGCTTGGGGCGTTGATTAGCTTGCTCATCCTGCCCAAAGGATAGCCCTCACCAGGGTGATTCCAGCCGTGGCAGTGCCGCCCGTTCTGCAGGTAAAAGAAAATCCCCTGGGCCTATGGCCCAGGGGACCAG
>CAZZHB010000211.1:548-1580 GCA_964653615.1 uncultured Aquiluna sp. | reverse complement strand
TCTTTGGCGATTCATCGAACGCATCGTGGCTAAATGCCGCCGCAATCCGATCAATTCTTTACTCGTGGTCATTTCAGGATGTGCCCACCAAAGCTCCGAGTTATTTCAAGACTGTGACCTACACAAACTGCCAGGAGTATTCTGCGTATCAGCGACTCGATGTGTCGTGGGCATTCAGTGGTGGCGTTATGCACAATCCAACTCAGAGCCCCCAAGGTCGACCTTGGACAACGGAATGTGCTGCGGTGACGGTAACCTGGTCGCCTTCACTATCGCCGACTCTGTCGTATGGAGTGTTCACGCCAAACGTCCCCGCAACAACCTCTGGAACTGCAGGTGTCAAATACGCCACCTACAACGCTGGGACAAGCAAGTGTTCGGTGAACCCCGATACCGGAATAATCACCCACTCTCTTGCTGGTATCTGCAAGGTAATTGCTTACGACGCAGGAACCAACTCCAACACCGGCGCTGCTGCTGGATACAAAGTGAGAACCTTTACACTTCCAGCGGTTTCGGTAATGCCAACGCCGGGAGCTCCAACCATCACCACAGTTAGCAGAACTGTCAGTGCCGTTGTCGTAAAGTTCAATGCTCCAACGCGGAGCGGTACCTCGACCATCTCTGCCTATGAGGTTGGCTACGCCCTAACCAGCAACGGAACTCCGACATGGGTTTCGGCTAGCCCTATGGTCACCAGTTCACCTTCATTGAGTTTTACGGTCTCAGGTTTGGTGAATGGAACCAGCTATTGGATGAGCGTAAGAGCTGTCAACTCAAGTGGTTCCGGAGACGTATCTGCAGCAGTTGGACCTGTAGTGCCAGCGACGACACCTTCTGCACCTGGGATTTCAAGCTTTGACAGGTCCCCTAGTCAGATCACTCTCAACGTTTCGGCCCCAGTCACAAATGGTGGTTCCCCCCTACTCTCTTATCAATATCGAGTGGCGACAAGCAGCGGCGCCCTAGCAACGACTACTTGGGTGGACACTGGTTCGACCGCCTCCGCGATTCCGGTAACCGGATTGAATA
>CAZZHB010000211.1:0-538 GCA_964653615.1 uncultured Aquiluna sp. | reverse complement strand
ACTTCCAGGTCAGGGCCTTGAACGAGATAGGTATCGGAGCTGAGACCTCCGCAAGCGCAGGCATCCAATTGACCACCACATCTTCGCCTCCGGTTATCGTAGGGAGCAGAAAGATCGGCTCTGCCAACACCGGCACCGTCGAGTTCCTGCCTCCAGATTCAGATGGTGGAGCAGCTATAACCTCCTATGAGGTTCGAGCTTCTACCAACGAGGGAGACACCTGGACCAGCTGGGAAGTCATCTCGCCAAGCTTTGACGCAAACACTGGCACCAACACCGCAACTATCTCAGGGCTGGTTGGCTCAGCTCTATTACCTACCTACTACACCTTCCAGGTTCGAGCACGCAACAGCGTTGGTTACTCGGGGCTTTCTCCGCAGGCTCCATCCGGCGCTGAGATCACTGGCGTTCTGTTTGGCAATGCTTCAGCAACGGTGAGCTTCAAGGCTGCAAAGTTTGATGGCCTCTCGACTATTTTGGGTTACGAGTACTCGCTGCGTCAGGGTCCGGTTGAAAACCCAACCGTGATTGGTGCTTG
>CAZZHB010000210.1:0-1583 GCA_964653615.1 uncultured Aquiluna sp. | reverse complement strand
TCTGCAGAAACGTTTGAGGCAAGTTCTACCGCCTTACCAAATGGCACAGTCTTGATCTTCTGCAGGGCCTGCTCAACATCTTTGATGTCATAGAGCGGCTTGGCTGGGGCGTGCTTGGTGTAGCCCTTGCGATTGGCCCGCTCAGCATCCTCTTCAAGTAAGTGTGCGCTATCCGGCCAAAGAATTGAGAGCAGTTCTGCTGTGCCGGGAGTGGTCAGGATGCGACCTTTGAAGCCCTGACGAATCATGGCCGGCACGTATCCCGAGTGATCGAGGTGTGCGTGAGTTAGCAGGATGAAATCGATGGTGTCGGCTGGAACTGGAAAGTCAGCTCGGTTGCGCTCCCTCAGATTCTTGTAGCCCTGGAACAATCCACAGTCCACCAAATATCTCTGCTGATCAACTTCGATTAGGTAGCGACTGCCGGTTACGGTCTCAGTTCCCCCGAGAAAACTAAGAGAGTTTGTAAATCTCTTCATATCGCAAGCCTAGGTCTATCGATGTGGGAAATGTTTGAAAACACCATATTGGCAAGTGCCCTTAGCGTGCAGTCGCTGCGCTAGGAGTTATTGCCCGGTGCTGAGCGCTGCGAGACGGCTGCCGATAACAGCATCAAGAAAGCCAAAAGGTAAAACACTCCGCTGACACTGGCCGCAGCCACCGCACCGGCGATTACCGGCACCACCACCTGCCCGAAGCGATTCGAGGTCAATCTAATCGAGATGGCCAGGCCACGATTTTGTGGACTGGAGATTCTCGAAACCCAGGCCATGGTGGCGGGTTGGCCGATACCCATGGCAAAGCCCGTGATCGCCAGTAGCGCGGCAATTAGATAGAACTCGCTACTCAAGGCGATGCCAATCGCACCCACCATGGTCACAACCGAACCAGCAACTAACAGCACCCGCAGGCCAAAGCGATCTCTAAGCGGCCCAAGCACAAAGCGCACTGCCATCGAGAAGATTGCCCTAATTGCTAAGAGCAAACCGATTTGTGCAACCGAGAATCCAAGCGCAATTCCGATCAGTGGAAGATAAATCAGGGTGACATCCACCACCGCGGTAGTCGCTCCAGCCACAAAAATCGCCGGCTTGTACCCCCGCACCGCAAATACCTCGGCGATTGAACCGCGGGCTGATCCGTCGTTGGTGGAGGCGAGTTTGGCAAATAGTGAAATAGTCACCACGGCTGCCAAGACAAAGAGTAGAGCGGCAAACCAGAGTGCCGGCGCTACCGCAATCTTGACGCCGTCTGATTCGGCCAGGTAACCACCAATGAATGGCCCGATGGCATGACCCAGCGACGCGTAGAAGGTGAGGAGTCCGAAGTTGGTTTCGTATTTCTTGTCTTCAGAAAACTGCGCAATCAGCGTCTGGCCACCCACCATTGCCAACAGATGGCCGGTTCCCATCAGCGGCATCCAAACCATCAACAGCCAAAGTTGATCCGAGAAGACCAGGCCAATGGTTGCAACCAGAGTTAGTAGCGGCCCCAGAAAAGTTGCCCGGCCGGCAAAGCCGAGGCCAACCCATTTACCGACCTGCATGGCTAGCAGCAACGGGGCTAGCGCAACGCTTGCACCG
>CAZZHB010000209.1:0-1584 GCA_964653615.1 uncultured Aquiluna sp. | reverse complement strand
GAATTGGATTGAACAGGCATCCAAGCTCCCCACTCCCAAAGCTTCCAAGCGCCTTGCAGGCCTGTTGCAGGATCCAAATGGCCTTGAGTTCGCAGTTGGATTCGTGGATGGTGTGATCCGACCAGAGGATAAGAAGGTAGCTGCGAAGAACCTTTACCAACTTCGCAAGCTCACTCCTAAGTTTTTGCCTATCGGACTTCGCGCGCTTATTGGCCTTGGCGCTGTGTTTGCACCGCTTTTCCCATTCATCGTGGTGCCAATTGCGCGCAAGGTACTGCGCCAGATGGTTAGCCACCTGGTGATTGACGCCTCGATGGGCAAGCTGGGGCCCGCGCTTAGAAGAATCAAAAACACCGGTGCCAAGCTAAATATCAACCTTTTGGGTGAGGCTGTGCTGGGAGACCTAGAGGCTAAGCGCAGACTGAATAAGACTGCAGAGCTGCTCAGCCGCAAAGACGTGGACTATGTATCGCTGAAGGTTTCTGCCACCACTGCCCCGCACTCAAAGTGGGCCTTTGATGAAAACGTCAGCGAAGTTGTCGAGCGATTGACGCCGCTTTACGAACTTGCCATGCGTGATGGTGCCAACAAGTTCATTAACCTGGACATGGAGGAATACCACGACCTAGATCTAACGATCGAGGTTTTCAAGCGCATTCTTTCCAAGCCGCAGTTCAAGAATCTTTCCGCGGGTATCGTGTTGCAGGCGTACCTGCCAGACGCCCTGCGCGCGATGATCGACCTGCAGCAGTGGGCAGCCCTCAGAGTGCTGGCCGGTGGTGCTGCAATCAAGGTGCGCGTTGTGAAGGGTGCCAACTTGCCAATGGAGCAGGTGGATGCAGAGATGCACGGCTGGCCACTTGCCACGGTTGAGTCAAAAGCGGCCGCAGATGCCAACTACAAGCGAGTTTTGAACTATGCACTTACACCAGAGCGTATTCAGAATGTTCGCATCGGTGTTGCTGGACACAACCTGTTCGACCTGGCATTCGCCTGGACTCTGTCGCAGCAGCGCGGCATCGAAAACGGTATGGATGTTGAGATGCTTTTGGGAATGGCTCCAGCTCAAGCCGAGGTGGTTCGCAAGAGCGTTGGGTCGCTAGTGCTCTACACCCCGGTAGTTCACCCGCAAGAGTTTGATGTGGCCATTGCCTACCTGATTCGCAGACTTGAAGAAGGTGCAAGCAAGGAGAACTTCCTCTCCAATGCCTTCCAGCTAAGTAAGCAGGAGTCGTTTGAGATCGAGAAGAACCGCTTTGTCAACTCGATGGCGATGCTCGACCAAGAAGTACCGATCCCGAACCGCCTGCAAGACCGTCGCAACGACTCCGCGGTAGTGCCAGCAAATGGCTTTGAGAATGCTCCGGACACCGACCCAGCTTTGGCTGGCAACCGCATTTGGGCTTACGAAATCATCACGCGCTCAGCATCGTCTCGATTGGGCAAGATTGAGGTTGAGCAGCAATACATCGAAACCGAAGCCGCCCTGAACCAGGCCATTGCAACGGCTGAATCCGCGGGCATCGAGTGGGGTAAGCGCGATCCATATGAGCGTGCCAGCATCCTGCACCAGATCGGTGTGCT
>CAZZHB010000208.1:0-1587 GCA_964653615.1 uncultured Aquiluna sp. | reverse complement strand
ACTTTGTTCAAGGCTCAAGCTTGAGTCGCTAACTTGATTTCGGGGGACTGCATGAAGAAACTGCTGGGAGCACTGCTCGCTACTTTGCTGACGCTCACACTCGCACCCGTAAGCGTCGCAGCTACCGTTGCGCCAAAACCCGGGTCTGTTTGCAAGCCACTTGGAAAAACTGTTGTCGTAAACGCTAAGAAGTACACCTGCGTGAAAAGCGGCAAGAAGCTGCTTTGGAGCAAGCCCGTTCTAGTCGCCAAACCCACGCCGAGTCCGACAACGGCACCATTGGAGAAGCCAACCCTGGACAACTTGGGCGCTCAAGCCGTCTACGAATTCTCCAGAGCGTCTGTGAACGAGGCCATTGCGAAAAACGGCACATCCAGCCTGGCCGTTACCTATTTCGTAGGCCCAAATGTGTCGAGCTCCACCGTCGACTCTGTGAAACCTAATCTCTTGAAAACCATGAATCTTTGGGGGCCAGTCTTTGGTGCCACCGATCGCATCAGCATCATTTGGTATGTGCAGGCGGATTTGGCCTGGGCTGCCTCAAAGTATGTCGAAGAATCCGGTAATCCAGTTGAGTGGTCAAACATAAACGGCAGCTGCACTCCCAACTTCTGCGGAAATGCCACGGCAACTAACGGCAGAACGGGAAAGTTTGTCTTCGAGCAGGGAATGACCCTAGACAGATCCGGCTGGAACGGTGCAACCGCCGGCCATGAATTCACCCACTTGGCCCAGGGGAAACTGGCCGGCTCAAACCAGATGAAAATGCCGCTGTGGCTTCTGGAGGGTGGGGCGCAGTTTTATGGAGAGGCCACCGGTTATTACGCAGTGGATCCGAACAAAACCATCAGGTCTGGGATGCACAAACAGTTTGCCGCAGATTCCAAAGATTTCGTTGCTTCCAACTTCTCATCGCTTTCTCTCAAGCAAGTGCTTGCCCAGGGAAATCCCTCAAATACGGCCAAGCTCATGAAGTTAATTGAGTTCGAGGGCATGAACGGAGGGCGCACTTCGCTTTCATATTTGCTGGGCAGCTATGCAAGCGAAGTATTGGTTGCTACCTACGGGCATGACAAGATGCAGCAACTAATAAAGACGTTTGCGACTTCGACAGACTGG
Source organism: uncultured Aquiluna sp. (assembly GCA_964653615.1). Classification (GTDB taxonomy): domain Bacteria; phylum Actinomycetota; class Actinomycetes; order Actinomycetales; family Microbacteriaceae; genus Aquiluna. The sequence continues at coordinate 468 of CAZZHB010000208.1, read as the reverse complement.
GAGAGCAATTTCCAGGCCGTCTATGGAATCTCCACCGCAACGTTCTACGAAAAGCTCACCCCTTATCTTCAGAAGATGGCCGCCGAGCTTTAGGAAGACCCTCCATTCCTGAATGAGCGGGGCTGTTGAAGTTAGCGAAGTTTGGGGGCCTAGGGCCGCACAATTATTGAACTTCGGTTACCCCCACACTCAACGAGCTCAGAATTCCCCTTTCGCTAGCATTCTCGAATGCAAATTTCTAAATCCACGAAAAAGCAAATCAGTTCTCTGATTTCAATGACCCTACTGACCGTCAGCCTTGTTCTTTTGGGCCAATCCCCAGCTTCGGCATCCACGTTCAGCGTAGATGACGCTAACGCTGCCGGCGTTCAGAACATTGCGATCACTTCCAGCCCGAGCATCGCTCGTGGTGACGGATCTGCGGGCAACCCACTTGTCTATCCGACCAGTGTCTCAATTGGTGTGAAT
>CAZZHB010000207.1:0-1590 GCA_964653615.1 uncultured Aquiluna sp. | reverse complement strand
GGAAGGCTCGCTCTATGTCTTTGACGGGCGCATGAACATTGACTTCTCAGACGAGGCAAAGACCATCGGTGTCTGTGAAGGCTGTGGTGGAGCCACCAAGGAATTTAGAAACTGCAAGAACCTAGGTTGCAAGGACCTGGTGCTACTTTGCGATAGCTGCAATGAAGACCCAGCAAACCTAGCGTGCAAGCCTTCTCACACCAGAGGTCGCCGACTCCAAGAAGTTGGCTAATCCAGCCAAAAACAAACCCCGCAGATTCTAGGCTGCGGGGTTTGTTTTTTCGAAGGAGAGTATGCAACTAGAAGTTGTTAGTGACGCGGACCGTGGCCCTTACCGCCGTGACCTTTACCGCCACGACCTTCGCCACCAAAGCCCTTGCCACCATCGCGCTTGCCTGCGCCATCGTGATCACGAACTGGGTGGTCGGCTGCCACAGTTGCGCTGTATGCAACGGTAAGTGGGCGAGAACTGGTCACGGTTGCTACACCTGCATCAGAGACATTTACGGTCACCAGGATTGCGGCAGTTCCATCAGATGGGTAAAGCGCGTACTTAGAGATGCCGGCAACATCGGCTGGGAAGCCCAAGGTAGCGGTCAAGCTAGTTCCAGAGATAACCGGTTCTGCTGCACCACGGTCAGGCCTAACGCCAATCCGCTTACCACCGGTGGTTGGCTCAGATGCGGGAACCGCAGTTGCGCTTGCTGAGAGTTTGTAGACGGTGAAGTAAGCACCGTGGCTCGCCTCATGTGATGAGGTCACAGTTGCTGGAATGCCAGTGATAGTTGCGCTCACGGTTGCATGAGCATGATCGTGATCTGGTCTTTCAACAGCTGACGAAGTTGATGAGCTAGCTGCGTTGTCTTGCGCTGCAGCAGGCAGTGATGCGATAGCTGCGCCGGCAAGCAAGGTTGCTGCCGCTGCGATTGCAATCTTTGAATTTGTCTTCATTTTTGATCCTGTCTGTTTGGGACAGTTATGAAGCTATTCAGATTTTGCAGACCGAGTTGGAAAAGCCAGCCACTCAACACCAAGCTGCCAGCTCACTATCAGTTATGAGAGTTGTCTGGGAGTTACCTGTTAGAGAAAGCGCCAGCGCTTTAGTTCCCAACCGAACTTGATTGCCAAGAGGCGAACCAGGATGATTAGGCCACTGCCAGCCAAAAGCGTGATTGAGGTGTCTACCTTGAGGTAGTCCAGCAGCACCACAAACCAGCCACCGGCAAAGGCAACCACTGCATATGGCTGGTGATCGTGGAATGCTCTCGGAACCTGGTTGACCAACACATCTCTAAAGACACCACCAACCACCGCGGTAATAGCACCCATCAACACCGAGACCATCGGGCTGCTACCAAGCTCAAGGGCGAGGTGGGTACCACCTGCGGTGAAGATTCCCAGGCCAATGGCATCCGGCACCAAGATTGCACGCTCGGTTAGCTCCATGTGGCGGGCACGGAAGAAGAAAGACGCTGCATCATCCGAAATGCTAACCGTGTCTCTTGGTGTGGTCATGAGGGGCATTGAAGCCCAGGCCAAAATAGCAGGTGAGCTGACGAAGCACGAGAAGCGCGCCCTTCGAAAGCACTC
>CAZZHB010000206.1:0-1591 GCA_964653615.1 uncultured Aquiluna sp. | reverse complement strand
TACCGAACATCCGCGAGGCCAGCTTCCTGTTCCGCGGACCAAACCGACTACAGCCTTAAGACTTAGCCCTGTAGGTTCTCTAGGTTTAGGCCGGAGAAGACCATCACGAGGGCGATGCCGGTGCCCCAAAGCACCATGCTTGCGGTAATCAGGATTGAAGTCTTTAGTGGCTTGACGCCGGCCGCAACCGATGCCGCTGCCGCAAACTGAGTTCCGATGAGGATTGGCCCGAGGGCGGCCATGCCATAGATCCCATACTTATCGAATGCCGCCACAGCCTTCTGGAACTTCGGAGACTCACCCGACTTTCCCCTCGCCTCACGTCTGCGAATGATCCAGCTGCGAATGCTCGAGCCTGCATAGGCGAACAAGAAGATTGTGATGGCATTACCGGTTGCCGCGGCAATCACAGTGAGAACAGGATCTAGGCCAAAAATGATTCCCGCCGGGACAACTGCGATTGCCTCGAGCCAAGGTGTAGCGCCCGCGATGAAGATGCCCAGTAGTCCAAGTTGCTCTAGGTTCACTTTTTTCTGCCTGAAATCACGGAAAACACAACCACACCCAGGCCGCCAAGAATTGCTATCCAAATTTCGATTGGCATTAAAGACGTGCTCCCTGCGACTGACGCCAGGCCAAAACAAGATTTGGAACCAGGATGATCGAACCCAAAATCGCCCAGACCACAGCGTTGACCTGACCGAAAGTTAGGTCGAGGCGATAGCGCTCTACATCCCCGACGGTAACGACATCCATGGAGATCACAACGATCATTAGAGTTACCGCAATCGCCGAGCAGACTCCTGCAAGAATCCGGAAAGAGTGCAGGTAGGTGCGGTCGCGCTGCTGCACCTGAAGTTCGTCTAAGAACTCATCTGGCGCATCCGCAACCAATCGGACAGAGATCCTCAACAACCACCAAATTAGGAAGATTGGGATTATGGTCAGAATTCCAATTCCTGGCTTTAGGTAATCCTCAAACCAGAAGATAACTGGGGATGCAATCAAGCTAATGACTCCGAGCACCACCAAGATCCTTTGCGCCCTAGAGGTTCGAATGCCATCCCACTTAGTGTCATTCATGACGTTTTCGATGTTCTTGGCCACAGTCTCAGACTTCTTGCTGCTGGTGAAGCCATAGAGCTGAGCCAAGGTGCCCTGGTGCGGGTGCGCCTTTAGGTAGAAATACCACAGCGGAGTTTCGATCACCACATAGGCAACCAAAGCGAAGATAAACCAGTTGGTTTCGAAAAAGCCCAGGCTAAACACCGGATCGGAAACCCAGAAGACTGCTCCGATGGTTGCAATAGCAAGAAGGCTAAAGGTGAAATCCAGCCAGCGCAGAGCGCTAATGGACTTGACTCTTGGGTATGCGCCAAGGTAGGCGAGCGCCATGTAAGCAGCAATGATTCCTAAGGCAATAAGCTCATTCATTTTTGATCCTCATCCAGCCAAAAAATGTCTTCGACTTTGGCTTCCAATACCGAAGCGATGCGAAGTGCCAGCACCAATGAGGGTGAGTATTCGCCGCGTTCGATGTAACCGATGGTTTGATAGTGAACTCCGACCTGCTCGGCGAGCTCTTGCCGAG
>CAZZHB010000205.1:0-1591 GCA_964653615.1 uncultured Aquiluna sp. | reverse complement strand
GAAGAATTTGAAACTTTGTACCTAGAGACTTTGGAGAAACTTCAGCTCTAGCCAAACTATCTGGCAGACTTATCGCCGAGGTGTAAACCTCGTTCCGCTCTGGTGTAACGGCAGCACGGCGCTCTTTGGAGGCGTCCGGTCTAGGTTCGAATCCTAGGGGCGGAGCTGCAGGTGATTTGGAGGACCATGCGTCAGCTCGCAGTTGTAGTGCTAGCAGCCGGAGAAGGCACGCGCATGAAAAGCGCTACTCCAAAAGTGCTTCACGAAATCGCAGGCCTTCCACTGATTGGACATGTTCTTTCCACCGCTCATTCACTTCAGGCAGACCATGTGGTGGCAGTGCTTCGCCATGAACGTGAGCGTATTGAGAACTACACCAAAGCCTTCTATCCAAAGACCTTGATTGCTCAGCAGGATGAAATTCCTGGCACTGGCCGTGCGGTTGAAGCCGCGCTGGAGCAACTTCCAAAGGATTTTCAAGGCGATGTCGCAGTGCTTTCCGGAGACGTCCCTTTGCTTAATGTCGCAAGTATTGAGCGGTTACTTGAGATTCATCGCGCCAGCGAGAACTCCGGAACTTTGATTTCGGCTGTCATGGCAAATGCCAATGGCTATGGCCGTGTGGTTCGCTCTAGAGAAAACTTCATAGGGATAGTTGAGCAAAAAGATGCCACTGCAGAGCAGTTGCTTATCAACGAAGTCAACGCCGGCGTTTACATTTTTGATGCCGAGCACCTTCGTATTGCCCTGTCTAAAGTGACGCTGAACAATGCGCAAAAAGAGAAGTATCTAACCGATGTCGCGGCGCTGATGCTCGAGCAGGGGCAGCGAGTTTCGGCCCATCCGATTGCGGATAACTGGCTGGTTGCCGGGATTAACGATCGAGCTCAGTTGGCTGAGGTTGCGGCCGAGTTGAACTCGAGGATTGTGCGAGCATGGCAGCTTGCCGGTGTAACCATTTTGGAACCTGCTACGACCTGGATTGACGTAACCGTCCAGCTAGCCAAGGACGTCACGCTTTTGCCAAGCACCCGACTCCACGGACTTACATCTATTGGCGAGGGTTCCATCATTGGCCCAGAAACTACATTGACCGATGTTGAGGTCGGTAGCCATGTCAGCATTCGATCTACCCACGGATCTTCCTCCAAGATTGACTCTGGAGCCAGCGTGGGACCATTCGCATATCTTCGCCCGGGCACTCACCTCGGACCTGATGGCAAAATCGGCACCTTCGTTGAGACCAAGAACGCCAAAATTTCTGCCGGTGCCAAGGTGCCTCACCTTTCCTATGTCGGCGATGCTGAAATCGGCGAGGGCAGCAACATTGGCGCAGGCACGATATTTGCCAATTACGACGGCATCAACAAGCATCGCACCGTCATTGGCGCTCACGCTAAAACCGGCAGCGGCAACGTGTTTGTTGCTCCAATTGTGATTGGCGACGGAGCCTATACGGCAGCGGGTTCGACAATCCGTCGGGATGTCGAGCCAGGAGCGTTAGCATTGAACACAACACCGCAAAAGAATCTAGCTGGCTGGGTTTTGGACAAGCGTCCAGGCTCGAAATCAGCAGAGGCAGCACAAAGGA
>CAZZHB010000204.1:0-1596 GCA_964653615.1 uncultured Aquiluna sp. | reverse complement strand
TCTGACGCTTTTAGAATTCGACCTCGGCTGCGGCCTAGGTCACGACAGATGGCCCAGCGGGTGTGTCCCACAGGCCTAGAGGCTAAAAATTGGCTAAGAAAAAAGAAGAACCGGCAAAGCCGGCAGCAATTCAACTGATCTTTCAAGCTCCTGATCTACCAACTCCTAAGGTAAATCCACGCAGTGGCAAGCTCGCCGTTGACGAGGACAAGCCGGTCGAGAAGCCGCAACCAAAGGCTAAGCAGCCAAAGGAAAAAGCTCCTAAAGAGAAGACCAAGCCTGAGGAATCCGAGAAAGAAACTGGTTCCACCAGAGTTGACGCTAAGCGTCAGCGTCGTCGCGATTCCCGCGATGGCGGCAGAAGGCGTTCATCAGTAACCGAGTCGGAGTTCTTAGCTCGTCGCGAATCTGTTGAGCGCACCATGGTGGTGCGCGAAAAGGATGCCCGAATCCAAATCGGTGTTCTTGAGGACGGCATGCTGGTCGAGCACTACGTTGCGGAGAGCCAAGGCGGTTCACTGATCGGCAACGTCTACCTAGGTAAGGTCCAGAATGTGCTTCCGTCCATGGAGGCGGCGTTCGTAGACATCGGCCGCGGTCGAAATGCCGTGCTTTACTCCGGTGAAGTCGACTGGGAAGCAGCCGAGACTGGCAACCAGCCTCGACGTATCGAGTTGGCCTTGAAGTCCGGCGACCAGGTTTTGGTTCAGGTAACCAAGGACCCAGTTGGCCAAAAGGGTGCTCGTTTGACCTCGCAGGTATCGCTACCAGGTCGCTTCTTGGTCTATGTGCCAGGTGGCAACATGTCTGGTATTTCCCGCAAGCTTCCAGAGGGCGAAAGACAGCGTCTAAAGCAGATTTTGAAGCACGCGCTTCCAGAGGATGCCGGTGTGAGCGTTCGTACCGCTGCCGAAGGCGCATCGGAAGAGCAACTGATTCACGATGTCGAGCGACTAAAGGCTCAATGGGAATCTATTAACGAAAAGGTTGCCAAGGGCAAAGCCCCGATGCTGCTACACAGCGAGCCAGATCTTCTGGTGAAGATCATCCGCGATGTCTTCAATGAAGATTTCCAAAAGCTAGTAATCTCCGGGGACTCCGCTTTTGCAACCATCAGTGAATACCTAGCGTCGGTGGCACCTGAGCTGGTTGAGCGCCTCAGTGCATACACCTCCCAGGAAGACATCTTTGACTTCTATCGAATCGGCGACCAGATTGTAAAGGCGCTTGATCGCAAGGTTTACCTGCCATCTGGTGGATCGCTTGTTATCGACCGCACCGAGGCAATGACCGTGGTTGACGTGAACACCGGTAAGTTCATTGGCTCCGGTGGAAACCTGGAAGAGACCGTCACCAAGCACAACCTTGAGGCAGCCGAAGAATTGGTTCGCCAGCTAAGACTGCGCGACATCGGTGGCATCATCGTGGTGGACTTCATCGACATGATTCAGGAGTCAAACCAGGAAATGGTTAGACGTCGCTTGCTGGAATGCCTAAGCCGCGACCGTACCAAGAACCAGGTTGGTGAGGTTACCTCGCTGGGTCTGGTCCAGATGACTCGTAAGAAGATCGGCGTTGGTCTTTTGGAGACCTTCG
>CAZZHB010000203.1:0-1600 GCA_964653615.1 uncultured Aquiluna sp. | reverse complement strand
AAGCAGCGAGGTTTTACCGGCTCCATTCTTACCGGTTATGGCGACGATTTCGGATTGCCTGATTTGCAGTTTTGGCCTTTCAATCAAAACCGTGTCACCAAAACCAATCGAGCTGCGCTTAAATGAAAGAACCAGATCGGAAGTCAAGAGCGAAGGCCTCCGAGGTGACTTGGTTGGCTCCTGGGGGTAATTGCCTGAAATGAGGCTGCCGTTATAAATGTGAGCGGTGCTTGTTGAAATTGTGGTCAGCAGTTCTGGGCGGTGCTCTGCGATGAGCAGCGATCCGCCCTCCGCTTGGTAGCGAGCGAGTATGTTGACCAATTCATTTGATGCATCTTGATCCAAACCGGCGAATGGCTCATCCAAGATCAGAAGCCGTGGTCGTTTTTGTAGCTCGCGCACGATGCTGACTTGGATTGCCTCGCCTTCACTCAGCTGGTGCACCGGCACATTAGCTTTGGCATCTAGGCCAAAGTTTGAGGTGGTCTCAATTTCATCTCTAACTAGAGGTCCAAATAGTTGCTCTCTGGCCTGCTGAGACACAAATCCGACTCGGTTGGGGGTGGCTATCCCACCGGACACTTTGAGTCCAAGCTCACTGGACAATCCGGTTGCCGCCAGAAGCAGGCTGCTCTTCCCGGAACCGGTAGGACCTGAGATAACCAGACAATCACCGGGCTCAAGTTGCATATCAATTGGGCCGAGCTTGGCATTCTCAATCCTGAGATTTGTAATCTCAAGTCGTGATGAACCAGCGCCCTTGTTGTCTCGCGACAGCGCTAGACGCTGGGCCATGGCTAACGATGTTCCAATTGCGGTTTCTAGGATTGGCAACAGTGCCCGAACTCGCTTCTCGGATCGCAGTTTCATTGCTCTCGAGATTCGACTGGTGGCTTGAATCAGGGCTGGAATCTGCACCCACCCGATGGCGATAGCCGTTAGCAGGGCGGAGAAGCTCGGCATTTTCTTTGCCAAGTCGAACAAATGCCTTGGCTTTACCAACAGCACCGACAGGCCTGCAACCAGCATGAAAAACGCAAATGGCAATGCGGTTGAAAGATTGGCAACTAGGCCATCAAGGTAGATTGGCCCCAAGACTGAGATATGGGCGAAAGGCCCCAAAAGGTTCCAGCTCGGTAGTTCAATGAGCAAGATAGAACCGGATCGAGCCCCACCAAAAAGGGCAGCGTAAATAGCGCGAGCCGCGAGAAATCCAATTGGCAGCAAAAGTGCCAGCTGGATTTGCCGAGCTCTACTAAACATCACTCTGAGGGTGTTGGCGCAAGGTCACCGGAAGCAAAGGCCAATCCAACGGATTGTCCGCGAGCAAGCTTCAAGGTTGAGGCACCCTCGGTGGCATACTCCCACTGAGAGGCATCATCGTTTTTTACCCAAAGGGCCCAGTAGGCAAATTCTGGAGGCATATCCTCACAAGATTCGAGGTGGGGTTCTTGACCTTCAACCGAAATAGGTTTAGTCGAACTTGGGAGTCCATTCACCCTGCAAACAATAAGGTCCGGGTAAGTCAGAGTGCCTTCGAGCCCCACACCTGCTTGAGCTAGCGCGTCCTTGGCAGAGATTTCTTCACCGTCAAAACCAA
>CAZZHB010000202.1:0-1630 GCA_964653615.1 uncultured Aquiluna sp. | reverse complement strand
TGACCGATGGTCAAGGACGCGTAGTTGACTTCAAGAACACAATCATCATCATGACAACAAACCTGGGAACCCGAGAAATTACTCGTGGTGCACTGGGCTTCACCCTCGAGGGAAATGTTCAAAACGACTACGAGCAAATGAAGTCCAGAGTGAACGAGGCGCTAAAGCAAAACTTCCGTCCGGAGTTCCTTAACCGTGTCGATGAAGTCATTGTGTTCCCACAGCTAACTCGTGACGAACTGATGCAAATCGTAGATCTCTTCATTGCACGTCTGCAGATTCGTCTTGATGACCGTGACCTAAAGCTTGTCCTAACCACAAGTGCAAAAGAGCGCTTGATACAACTCGGATACGAGCCATCGCTGGGTGCTAGACCACTGCGTCGAGTTGTGCAGCGAGAAATTGAAGATGCAATTTCAGAGCGTATTTTGAGTGGAACGATTGGTAATGCACAGGACATCATGGTTGATTTCATCAACAACGAATTTGTCTTTGTAGCCAAGGATCGCACCACCGAGGTAGTTGCTCAGTAGTGACTGAGATTCAGCGTTATCGCGTGCTCGATTCCTTCTCGGGAATCGAGTTACGCGAATACGAACCTCACACCCTCGTCACCATGCAAACCACCGGCTCTTTTAATCAAGCCGGTTACAACGCATTTGGTTATCTCGCTGGCTATATCTCGGGTCAAAACGTAGAAAATCGGACGATCGCGATGACTGCACCAGTTATCCACAAGCCGACCGATCAAGGCTATGCAGTTTCATTTGTGATGCCTGCAGAACTAAAGCCCGATGAGGTGCCAGGACCGGCAAGTTCGAACCTAAAACTGCAGCATGAAGGCAGCAAGAGAGTTGCCGCTCTTAGATTTTCAGGGACAGCCTCCGGTGAACTATTTGAATCCAAGGGAGCAAAGCTCATAGAGGGTCTGAAGCGCAAAGGGCTGCAGCCAAAAGGCGAAGTTTTCTTTGCCAGATATAACGGACCTTGGACACCCCCATTTCTTCGAAGAAACGAAGCGCTGGTAGAAATAGCGAGCTAGGGGCCATAATTGGCGAATGTTCTCTATTCGGCCAGCCAGGACCTCAGACGTCGTCCAGATTCGGGCAATTTGTGAACCATTGGTTGAAAAGCGCATCCTGCTTGGCAAAGAACTCGTTGAACTCTACGAATCGATTCAGGAGTTCGTCGTGGCGGAGTCCGAAGGAAAGGTAATCGGCTGCGGAGCACTGCACGTCATTTGGCAAGACCTTGCTGAGGTTAGAACCGTTGCGGTCGATCAGAATCACCACAGGCATGGAATTGGTGCTGCGATATTGCGAGAGCTTCTGGAGCGAGCCAGACTGCTGGGCATTCACAGGGTCTTCTGCCTCACTTTTGAAACAAAATTTTTCGCTTCACACGGCTTTGAGCCAATCTCGGATGTCCCAGTAGACGCTCAAACTTACGCCGAGCTGGTCCGTTCAAACGACGAGGGTGTTGCAGAATTCTTGGATTTGGCCAGAGTTAAGCAGAACACGCTCGGAAACACCAGGATGCTGAAGAAGCTTTAGCTAAATTTGCTGGCATGGCTCGCTATCAACCCACCCCACAACAAATCTTCCGCAGGCGCAGAGCCCTTGCTCTTGGC
>CAZZHB010000201.1:0-1633 GCA_964653615.1 uncultured Aquiluna sp. | reverse complement strand
CAGGGCGGTTTTCGAAATTGAACAAAATGGCATCACCAAGGCTCTGGCCGATGCCGCAACCGGCGCGATTGCACAACTGATTTCCGGCAAGACGATTGTGTTGCTGGATGGCAGCCACAACTGGCTGCAAGATTCAGGCCTCGAGGTTGACTACCACATTCAGGTGAAAGCCGACCGCGATTGCGCGATTGTCTCGGCTGCCGCTTTGATTGCAAAGGTCGATCGTGACCAGCACATGAGGTTGCTGCACGATGAATTCCCCGACTACGGCTGGGATGGCAACAAGGGATACGCCTCCGAATCTCACATCAAGGCCATTCAAAACCTTGGTCCAACCCGCCATCACAGGGTGAGCTGGTTGAGCAAAATTCTCGCCGATGCTAATTCACTTTTTTGAGGCATAGACTTACAGCACCATGGATGAGAACGAATTCGAAGACTACGACAGAGATGCGGAACTAGCGCTCTATCGCGAGTATCGCGATGTCGTGAAGATGTTCCGCTTTGTGGTTGAGACCGAGCGCCGCTTCTACCTAGCCAATGATGTTGAGCTAAAGCGAGTAGACACCGCTACCGATTTCTACTTCGAACTCAACATGCAGGATGTTTGGGTTTGGGATATCTACCGCACCGACCGCTTTGTGAAGCAGGTCAAGGTGATGACCTTCAAAGACGTAAACGTTGAAGAAATCGGCAATGCCGAACTTGAGATTCCAAAGGAATTCGCAGTAGGCGAATAAGCCCTAATTCTCCACAGAATCTGCTCCAAACCAAATCAAAAGCACTCATTTTGCAACGCTCGCTGCATGCAACTTACTCATGAGCAAGAAGCCACCATCGCCTACTCAGCGCTCTCAGAGCCCGGTGATGCCTTGGCGCAACTGTTGTTTCAACAAAACGGGCCTTCTGTCATTGAGCAGTTTCGATCGGGTGCCGCCAAAAGAATTTGGCCAGAGCAAATCCACCAGATTGCCCCGGAGTATGTCGCAGGGCTACCGCTTCTTTTTGAGAGATTCGCGCTTCGATTGCCGAAAGTTCATGTCCCAACCTTGGTCGAACGAGCAATCCGCTGGAACGCTGCTCCAGTTTTCCCTGACCAACTGCCAAAGCTCTGGGCGCAATTCGGTGACCTTGGTCTGCATCAGCCATACCTACTTTGGGTGGCGGGATCTACTTCCGTATTTGAGTCTGATGCCAACGCGATTGTCGGTACTCGTAACCCAACCTTGAGAGGCATCAACAACACCCGCAAGCTGGTCAAGCAACTTGAAGCTGTTGTGATTTCAGGGGGTGCCACCGGGATAGATTTTGCTGCCCACCGAGCCGCCTTGGACTTTGGATTGCCAACTGCTGCCTTCATGGCGGGTGGAATCGATCGCGCCTACCCCACGCAAAACTGGCCACTTTTTCACGAGATGGTCAGGCGCGGGGGAGCACTGGTTAGCGAGACCGTGCCATTTACAGCACCGAGCAGGTTTAGATTCCTAAATCGCAATCGGCTGATCGCCGCGAGCACCACCTCGACCTTTGTAATTGAAGCTGGCTACCACTCTGGTTCCAGGAATACCGCCAACCACGCCAGAGCCTGCGGAAGAGACGTTTTTGCGTTAGCCGGAGGCTGGTCCGATCGGGC
>CAZZHB010000200.1:0-1649 GCA_964653615.1 uncultured Aquiluna sp. | reverse complement strand
GATGGCGAAGGTGCTGGATGGCAGTTTTGGTCCCAAGCCTGACGAAGAGGATGTCCACGCAGCCTTAGAGCGTGGCCTGATCGAACTTGCAGGAGCAGAGATTGCAGGCAAGATTCGTGCCGGGCGCTCCCGCAATGATCAAATCGCTACCTTGATTCGATCCTTTCTGCTTGATGCGGCCAGCGAAATTGAAAAGCTGTTGCACGGCTACATTGGCGCTTTGATCTCACAGGCCACCAAGCACCGCGGCGTTGCGATGCCAGGACGCACCCACTTCCAGCACGCTCAGCCGGTGTTGCTCTCACATCACCTGCTAGCACACGCCTGGCCCATGGTTAGGAATCTCGAGCGGTTAGCAGATTGGCGCAAGCGAGCAAATCTCTCGCCTTACGGCTCTGGAGCTCTGGCTGGCAACACACTTGGGCTAGACCCAAACCTTGTTGCTCACGAGCTTTGCTTCGCTGGTGTGACTCAGAACAGCATGGATGCCACAGCCTCGAGAGACGTGGTGGCAGAGTTCAGCTTTATCACAGCGATGATGGCCGTCGATCTCTCCCGCTTTGCCGAGGAGATTATCGCTTGGTCAACATTTGAATTCGGCTACGTCAAGCTTGATGATGCCTTTTCGACCGGTTCTTCGATCATGCCTCAGAAGAAAAATCCAGATATCGCTGAACTTGCTCGTGGAAAGGCTGGTCGCCTAATTGGCAACCACGCAGGGCTGTTGGCAACCCTAAAGGCCCTGCCACTGAGCTACAACCGTGACCTTCAGGAAGACAAAGAACCGGTCGACAATCTGCTTTTGGTGCTTCCTGCCTTCACCGGCATGGTCGCCACTTTGGTCTTCAATACCGAACGTCTTCAAGTGCTAGCTCCTGAGGGCTATTCGCTAGCGACAGACGTCGCCGAGTGGCTAGTGAAGCAGGGAATTCCGTTTAGGGACGCTCATGAGATAACGGGGGAGTTGGTGAAGTTCTGTGAGCAGCACGGCATCCAGTTGGATGAGGCCACCGATGCCCAGCTTGCAGCGATCTCCAAGCACCTAACTCCTGAGGTCAAGAAAGTAATCGATGTTCAATCGGCTATTTCGTCTCGAAATGGAGCTGGCGGCACTTCTCACGACCAGGTCGACAACCAAATTGCGACCTTGAAACGATTCTTGGCAGGGGAGCAGTAATTGGCTAGCGCAGAAACTATGGCTAAGCAAAGCAACGACGCTTCCTTTGCACACATTCTCGATGAGCTCCAATGGCGTGGTTTGGTCGCGCTGTCAACTGACGAGGCAGCGCTTCGCAAAGAGCTTTCAGAGAACTCAATTACCTACTACTGCGGGTTTGACCCAACTGCGCCAAGCCTGCACCTGGGGAATCTGGTTCAGCTGCTAACCATGCGTCGCTTGCAGCTAGCTGGTCACAACCCGCTCGCACTGGTCGGCGGCGCTACCGGTTTGATTGGTGACCCAAAGCCAAATGCCGAGCGCACGCTTAATGACAAAGCAACAGTTTCCAATTGGGTAAGTCGGCTTGCGGCTCAAACCGAACGCTTCCTGGATTACCAGGGTCCCCACCCTGCTCGCCTGGTGAACAATTTGGATTGGACTCAGAATTACAGCGCTTTGGATTTCTTGCGTGATGTTGGTAAGCACTACC
>CAZZHB010000199.1:492-1651 GCA_964653615.1 uncultured Aquiluna sp. | reverse complement strand
CATTCCAGCGAAGATTCCAGTTTTTACGACCGAACCAGGACCCTGATGGCCTGGTATTTCAAGCTGCACACCGGCTGCGCGCCAGCGTTCAACTATTTCTTTGTGCCAAGGTTCGGCATACCAGTGGTGAATCGACTGAGCCAGCGTTTGCCCGACACCTTCAACCGCTGAGAGCTCTTCAATGCTGGCACCAAAGATTGCATCCAGCGACCCAAAGTGATCACAGAGTGATCTGGCGGCTACTGGGCCAACATGGCGAATGGAAAGCGAAACCAAAATGCGCCAAAGTGGCTTGGTCTTAGCTTCCTCCAAATTGGCAAGCAGTTTCAGCGCTACCTCTGCCGCGGTGCCGTCCTTTTTGGCAAAAAAGTCCACGACTTTTGGATTGCCTGCGGCATCGTGTTTTGGCAGACCGGTGTCAGCATCTAAAACGAGTGACTTGATTGGCAAAAGTCGCTCGAGCGTGAGATCAAACAGGTCAGCCTCTGATACCAGTGCAGGTTCTAACGGGGCCAGTGGTTGAGTCAGGGCGGTTGCCGATACGTATCCCAAGGCTTCGATATCCAAAGCTGAACGAGAGCCAATGTAGGCGATTCGCTCACGAAGCTGCGCCGGACAACTTTGCGAATTCGAACAGCGCAGGTCAACATCACCCTCGGGAGCCGGGGCCAATTTGATGCCACATTCCGGACAATTTGTTGGCATTTCAAAGACACGTTCGGAACCATCTCGCAAAGCGGCGACCGGTCCGAGAATCTCCGGAATCACGTCTCCTGCTTTTCGAAGCACGATGGTGTCACCGATTAGAACGCCCTTGGATTTCACCTGATCCTGATTGTGCAGGGTGGCAAACTCCACTTCACTGCCCGCTACCTGAACCGGAGCCAGCACCGCAAATGGCGTAGCGCGGCCGGTGCGACCAATCGACACTCGGATATCCAAAAGCTTGGTGTTTACCTGCTCGGGAGGAAACTTGTAGGCGATCGCCCACCTTGGAGCACGCGATGTCCTGCCGAGTTCTTGCTGGCGTGACAGCGAATCAACTTTGATTACCACACCGTCAATTTCGTGCTCAATCTGCGCTCTTTGCTGATTCAGATTCTGAATGTATTGGTAGGCCTCAGAAGCTGTTGCTTTTACTTCGAACCGGTCAGTGGTG
>CAZZHB010000199.1:0-482 GCA_964653615.1 uncultured Aquiluna sp. | reverse complement strand
GCAATTTGCCCCTCCCAGAGCGCAAACCCATGCACCAGCATGCGTAGCGGCCTAGATGCTGTGACACTCGGATCTTTTTGACGAAGCGAACCAGAGGCGCTATTGCGGGGATTCGCAAATGGTTTGCCGCCAGAAGCAACAATCGAAGCGTTTAGCTCAGCAAAATCATTGATGCCGTAAAAGACCTCACCGCGAATCTCGATAACCGCTGGGTGATTTGTTCCAGATAGTCGATGCGGGATTGACTTGATGGTCAAGACATTGGCCGTGACATCCTCGCCGACTTCCCCATCGCCTCGGGTGGCAGCCTTGGTGAGTACGCCATTTTCGTAAGTTAGTGAAACAGCCAAACCATCGATTTTTGGCTCGCAGAGAAATGGGCCGCCTTCGACCCGCTGCGCCCAGGCTAGAAACTCTTCTTCGCTGAAGGCGTTATCCAGGCTCAGCATTTGCTCGCGGTGACGAACCGGTGAGAAAGCTTC
>CAZZHB010000198.1:0-1653 GCA_964653615.1 uncultured Aquiluna sp. | reverse complement strand
CGCGGTGACTTTGAAGAGCGTCTCAAGAAGGTCACTAAGGAAATCCGCACCCGCGGCGACATCATCACTTTCATCGACGAAATCCACACCCTGGTTGGTGCTGGTGCTGCTGAGGGTGCAATCGATGCTGCCTCAATCCTCAAGCCAATGCTGGCTCGTGGTGAACTGCGGAGCATCGGTGCCACCACCTTGGATGAGTACCGCAAGCACTTCGAAAAGGACGCCGCGCTAGTGCGCCGCTTCCAGTCGGTGCAGGTTGCTGAGCCAACTCCTGCGATGGCAATCAACATCCTCAAGGGTCTGCGCGATCGCTATGAGGCACACCACAAGGTTTCAATTACCGATTCAGCAATCGTGGCCGCGGTTGGCATGTCAGACCGCTACGTCTCCGACCGCTTCCTACCGGACAAGGCCATCGACCTGATTGATGAGGCCGGTGCGAGATTGCGCCTGAGCTTCCTCTCCTCTCCACCTGAGCTTCGTGAGATGGAAGACAAGGTTGCAGTTGTCAAGAAGGCCAAGGAGCAGGCAATTGCCGATCAGGACTTCGAACTGGCCGCCGCAAAGCGCGATGAGGAGAAGAAACTCACCTCCGAGAAGATGCGCATGGAGAAGGAATTCCGTGAGGGCAATGTCTCAAAGCCGGGCATCGTGGACGAAGGTCTGATTGCCGAGGTTTTGGCTCAGGCCACCGGCATTCCAGTCTTCCGCCTCTCCGAAGAAGAGGGCGCAAAGTTGATTTACATGGAGCAGGAGCTACACCAGCGCGTAATCGGTCAGGACCTGGCAATTGCAGCTTTGTCCAAGACCATCCGCCGTCAGCGCGCAGGGCTAAAGGATCCAAAGCGTCCATCCGGTTCCTTCATCTTCGCTGGTCCAACCGGTGTTGGTAAGACTGAGTTGGCTAAGGCTTTGGCAGAGTTCTTGTTCGATGACGAAGACGCCTTGATCTCTTTGGACATGAGCGAATACGGTGAGAAGCACACCGTATCCCGCCTATTCGGAGCTCCTCCGGGATTCGTCGGTTACGACGAGGGCGGTCAGCTGACCGAGAAGATTCGTCGCAAGCCGTTCTCAGTAGTTCTTTTCGATGAGATCGAAAAGGCTCACCCAGATATCTTCAACTCACTGCTGCAGATTCTCGAAGAGGGTCGCCTTACCGATGGTCAGGGCAGAGTTGTGGACTTCAAGAACACCGTGATCATCATGACCACCAACCTTGGCACCAAGGAGATTACCCGCGGAGCTCTTGGCTTCACCCTTGAGGGCGACACCAAGAATGACTACGACCAAATGAAGGCACGTGTGAACGAGTCCTTGAAGCAAAACTTCAAGCCTGAGTTCCTAAACCGTGTCGATGAGGTCATTGTCTTCCCGCAGCTCACCCGCGAGGAGCTATTGCAGATTGTGGACTTGTTCATCAAGCGCCTGCAGTTGCGACTAGACGACCGCGACTTGAAGTTGATCCTCACCTCAAATGCCAAGGAGAAGCTAATCGAGCTCGGCTACGAGCCAGCGCTCGGAGCTAGACCTTTGCGCAGGGTGGTGCAGCGAGAGATCGAAGACGCGATCTCAGAGCGCATCCTCAGTGGCGACATCCAGAACTCGCAGGACATCCTGGTGGATTACATTTCTGGAGAGTTCACCTTTGTC
>CAZZHB010000197.1:0-1656 GCA_964653615.1 uncultured Aquiluna sp. | reverse complement strand
TTTCGCTAGATAAGTATGCAGAGTCTTGCCAGACCTCACAGGGGACTCCGCGGTCCAAACGTCTGGTCCCCAAGAGATCCACTCATTTAGGTCTTGTGGACGGTTATAGATCATGGTCAAACAGCCAACAACGTATGGCAGTGCGATCTGGTGGTAGACATCGACGTCAGCGTTACTCGGTAGGCCCCCAAGGAGCTCCGACGCAAGCGCTTCAAACCTGGGCTTTAGCTCTTCTAGCTTGGGTCGCAGGAAAAGCGACTGGATGGCGTGGCGGTAGGAAGTGTGGTCAGGTGGGTCTACCTCTAGTGGAAGTTGTGGGTAATCACGTACGTCGCGATCGCCTTGCAAGTCCGAAGAGTAAAGCTCCCAATTTCGCCCTGCGTCACGCACGGCTTCGTAGCCAAGAATGAGCTCATTCGGCTCGTCGGTAAATGACTTCATTGTTCTTCACCTCTAGAAAAGAGCATTGAGACTAGCCTTATCCTATGGTGAATCCAGACATTCAAGGCAAGCGCTACCCAAGGACTCCAAGCTATTTAGTTGGCCGTGAAAAGGTGCGTGAATTTGCAAAGGCAGTGATGGCTGCCAAGGAATCTCAAGACCTCAGCTTCGCTCAGGCTGCAGGATATCCAGACCTGGTTGTGCCGCCAACTTTCCCAGTTGTGATTCAGGAGCAGAGCCTGTCCCTTGTGCTGTCTGACCCTGAGGCCAAGATCGACTTTTCTCGAGTGGTTCACGGCGACCAAAGATTTGTCTACCAGCGCCCAATTGTGGCCGGGGACGAGCTCACATCTGAGCTCACGGTGGCACGCGTAAAGAGCCTCGGTGGCAACCACATGGTTACCTTTGAGACCGAGATTTTTGATGCTGCTGACCAGTTGGTCTGCACCGCAATTTCAACCCTGGTTGTGAGGGGAGAGTAATGCCAAAGTTTGAAGAGTTGACCATTGGCGATGTAGTCGCTGAGCAAGATTTCAAGATCACCCGAGACTCATTGGTTCGTTATGCCGGAGCATCTGGAGATTTCAATACCATCCACTACCGCGATGACATTGCTCAGGCAGTTGGTCTGCCAGGTGTCCTCGCCCACGGCATGTTGACCATGGGAATTTCAATTCAACCGGTGGTGTCTTGGGTTGGCGATGCCGGCAAGGTTGTTGACTACGGCGTTCGCTTCACCAAGCCGGTCGTAGTGCCACCACACGGTCACGCCGCGCTAACTGTGAAGGCAACTATCGGCGCTTTGGACGAAGAAGCCAAACGTGCTCGAATTGACCTAACCACCTCGTTTGAAGAGAACACCGTTTTGGGCAAAGCCCAGGCTTGGGTGCAGTTTTGAGTCAAATCCCACCTGAGGCAATGGCCAAATACACCACCATGCAAGTCGGTGGTAGGCCAAAGTCGCTAACCAAGTGCGAGAGCACAAAAGAGCTTTACGAAACTGTTCTTGAAGCTTGGCGCGAAGAATCGAACTATCAAATGTTGGCCGGTGGATCGAACACCGTTTTTGCCGATGACATCTCAAATCTTGATGTGATTTTGGTTTCCAATCTCGGCAAGGAGATTGTCAATGAAACAGAAAGCTCAGTCACGGTTCGGGTGCAAGCCGGCGAGAGCTGGGACGATTTTGTGGCCTGGGCGGTTGAGCACGGTTAT
>CAZZHB010000196.1:0-1659 GCA_964653615.1 uncultured Aquiluna sp. | reverse complement strand
TTTATGTGGATCAAAGAATTTGATCCACCATTCAACGTTCGCTTCAAAGATGACAAGAGCTACCCCTATCTAGCAATCACCGTCAGCGACGAGGTGCCCAGAGCATTTATCACCCGTAACCGCGAAATCAAAGGCGCTAGAGTGCTCGGTCCTTATACCCAAGCATGGGCGATTCGCGAAACCCTGGACACGTTGCTAAAGGTCTATCCGGTCCGCAGCTGCACTGCCGGAATCTACGACCGGGCGAAGCGGCAAAATCGACCCTGCCTACTTGCGGATATTGGCAAATGCTCAGCTCCGTGTGTCGACCGAATTAGCAAGCCAGATCACAAGGCACTCGCTAAGCGACTGGGTGACTTCGTTGCAAGTGGAGATGAGAGTTTTATTCAAGAGCTTTCTAACCGCATGAAGGCCGCTTCCGAAGAGCAGAATTATGAGCTTGCCGCCCAACTCCGAGACGATGTTTTTGCCCTTGAGAAGGTGCTCGAAAAAAGCACTCTGGTTTTCAGCGATAAAACTGATGCCGACCTGATTGGTATCGCTAGAGATGAACTAAGCGCTGCAGTCTCAGTGTTCTTTATTCGCGGTGGACGCATTCGTGGTAACCGTTCAATGGTTGTAGATCTAGAGCTCGACCGCAGCAATGCCGAACTGATGGAATACGTGATTCAGGAGCTCTATACGCCGAGTAAGTCAGGCCAGCACCTAGAAGTGCCAAAGCAACTGCTGGTGAGTACTAAACCAAACGATTCAACTGAGCTTGAGCTTTGGTTGGGGCAACTCCGCGGTAGCAAGGTGGAGGTGTTGAATCCGACTCGAGGCGACAAAGCCAAGCTCTGGGAGACCGCTGGCACGAATGCCAGTCATGCCCTAAAGAGCTACAAGCTAAAACGCTCCGCTGACTTTACCGCTCGTGCTGATGCACTATCTGGGATCCAACGCAGCCTCAAGATGAAAAACGCTCCGTTGCGCATTGAGTGCTATGACATTTCACACCTTGGTGGAACTGGCACGGTTGGCTCGATGGTGGTTTTCGAGGATGGACTTCCGAAAAAGGACCAGTACCGCAGGTTCAATCTCGACACCGCGGACGACACCGAGTCGATTTACCAGGTGCTATCCAGAAGGTTGAAGTATTTAGCGCAGGAAGACCAGGGTGAAAAGTTCAGCTATCGACCAGCGCTAATGCTGATTGATGGCGGCCTGCCACAGCGGAATGCTGCGCTGCGCGCCTTGCAAGACTCTGGCGTTGAGGGAATAACTATCGCTACGCTCGCAAAACGGCTGGAGGACATCTTTACCGATAGCGATGATTTCCCCTTGATTCTGCCCAGAACAAGCGAGGAGCTTTTCTTACTTCAACGGATTCGTGATGAAGCGCACCGCTTTGCTATAACTGCGCAGCGAGCGTCACGGAGCAAATCGATTTCGAGCCAACTGCTCGAGATTGATGGGCTGGGGGAGCGACGAGCTCGATTGTTGTTGCGGAAGTTTGGTTCGATAAAGCGCATTCGGTTGGCAAGTGCCGAGGAGATCGCGCAACTGCCAGGGTTTGGGCCGAAAATTGCCGATATTGTGCTGAAAGCGCTCACTGATTCTTGAATTGTTATCCCACGCGACACGCCGAAGGAGTAACCTTGGCTAGCGCATAAATCAAGG
>CAZZHB010000195.1:0-1672 GCA_964653615.1 uncultured Aquiluna sp. | reverse complement strand
ACTCGTGATGTCAACCGTGCGCAGATTTACGCATGGAAGAAGGGCATCAAGACCATTTATTACATCCGTATTCGACAGGCTGCTCTTGAGGGCACCGAAGTCGAAAACTGCGTCAGCTGCATGCTCTAGGGAAGAAGGAAATCAACATGGCCACAAAACTGATTACCAGACCTATCAACTGGAACAAGATTGAGGACTCGGTAGACCTAGACGTCTGGAACCGCCTCACTCAGAACTTCTGGCTGCCTGAGAAGGTGCCACTATCCAACGACGTTCAGTCCTGGGGCAACCTGCGTCCACACGAGCAGAAGCTAACCATGCACGTCTTCACCGGGCTAACCATGCTGGACACCATCCAGGGCACCGTTGGTTCGATGAGCCTGATGCCAGATGCTCGCACCCCTCACGAGGAGGCGGTTATCACCAACATCGCATTCATGGAGTCAGTCCACGCCAAGAGCTACTCCAGCGTGTTCTCCACCCTGTGCTCGACAAGCGACATTGACGAGGCATTCCGCTGGTCAGAAGACAACCCATACCTGCAGAAGAAGGCCGAGATCATCTTGGGCTACTACCGCGGTGATGACCCACTAAAGCGCAAGGTCGCTTCGACGCTTTTAGAGTCCTTCCTGTTCTACTCGGGCTTCTACCTACCTATGTACTGGTCGTCCAGCGCAAAGCTGACCAACACCGCTGACCTAATTCGCCTAATCATTCGCGATGAGGCCATTCACGGCTACTACATTGGCTACAAGTTCCAGCTCGGCTACAACGAGTCAACTACTGCCCGCCAGGAAGAGCTGAAGAGCTACACCTACGATCTTCTCCTCGAGCTCTACGAGAACGAGGTTAAGTACACCGCAGACCTGTATGACGAAATTGGGCTAACCCACGACGTCAAGCAGTTCCTGCACTACAACGGCAACAAGGCACTGATGAACCTTGGGTTTGACCCATTGTTCCCGAAGGATGACTGCCAGGTCTCCCCTGCGATCCTCAGCGCCCTAAGCCCAGCCAGCGATGAGAACCACGACTTCTTCTCTGGCTCCGGCTCGTCTTACGTAATTGGTAAGCACGAAGCCACTACCGATGACGACTGGGACTTCTAGGAGGTAACCATGGACTGCAATTGCTCTAAGGAAACTTGCGGCTGCGGCGGCAAGCACTAAATAAAGCATTATCAAAAGACCGGCCGGTTTCTAATTGGCCGGTTTTTTTGACCCACGAAAGGAAACCGGATGGATCAGGGACTGCTGCTAGCGTTTTTAGTCACCCTTGGCGCTGGCCTTGCAACTGGCATTGGTTCGACCCTGGCCTTCTTCACTAAGACCACCAACAAGTCCTTCTTTGCACTTGCCATGGGCTTCTCGGCCGGAGTGATGGTCTATCTGTCTTTCGTCGAAATTCTTCCGAAGTCAACCGCATACATTGCCGAGACCAATAGCCCGGTTCAGGCTTCTGCAATCGCTGCCTTGGCGATGGTTGCAGGCATGATCGTGATGGCGATTATTGACGCTTTGGTGCCGTCTGGATCAAACCCTCACGAGAACACCGAGATTGAGCTGTTGGGCACCGATGAGGAGAAATCCCAGGCTCGAGCAAACAAGATTCTGCTGCGCACCGGGCTGTTTGTTGCACTTGCCATTGCGATTCACAATTTCCCAGAGGGTCT
>CAZZHB010000194.1:0-1672 GCA_964653615.1 uncultured Aquiluna sp. | reverse complement strand
TGAAGGGGATCAGGCTCATCGAGAAGCCGAGCATGAGGATGTAAATCAACAGGTTCTTGCGATTTAGGCTGTCACCGGAGTCGATCACCAGGCCACGGGCCGATCGAGAAAGAGCTGTCTGCACCCATCGAGGATAGCCCCCAGATCTGGAACTCGCTTCCCCAGCCACGGGTAACAGACGTTTTCCAGCGTCTATTTCTAACGATTTCTTTATAAATGTCGGTACCTCGCGGTCAAATTGAGCCGAAAAAGCCTTAGTTCTACGACTAGTAAAAATAACTTTTTGGCACTTTTGGCAAACTTCCCGCGACACGCGGGATTAGCTACTGCCTTAAAGTTCAAGTTGTGGGTTAATGTTCGAGAAATAACTAAATAAGTGAAAAAAATCACGTGTCGCTACTACATCTAGTGGTTAAGTGCTAATGTTGTAAATCCACAGTTTGCGAGATTTTTCACAAAAATTTGCTAAAAACCGGGCCTAAAAACCCACTTATCCAGGAGGAACACCAATGGCGGTGACCGTTTACACGCTCCCAGCTTGCGTTCAGTGCGACAGCACCAAGCGCATGTTGCAGCGCAACCAGATTGAGTATGCCGAGGTCGACATGTCTCAGGACCCAGTAGCTCTAGAAATGGTCAAGACCATGGGTTACACCGCAGCCCCAGTAGTAGTCGCAGGCGACGAGCACTGGAGCGGTTTCCGCATGGACAAGATCCAAGCCATCTCCGCTTAGTTGAGGTACTTGAGATGTTCGATGTTGTTTACTTCTCGAGCGTCTCAGAAAACACCAAGCGCTTCGTAGACAAGCTCGGTGCTACCGCCATTCGGATTCCATTGAAATCCGAAGAAGCAGCCGATTTTGTACACGATCGGGACAGCGTCCTAGTAGTCCCCACCTACGGTGGTGGAAACGACAGCTCGACTGTTCCAAAACAAGTAATCAAATTCTTGAACAATCCGGTTAACCGGAAACACATCAAGGCGGTCATTGCCGGGGGAAACACCAACTTTGGTGCTCACTTCTGTAAGGCCGGCGACATAGTCGCCAGCAAACTCGGGGTTCCGGTGCTGTACCGGTTCGAGATCACTGGCACCCCAGAAGACGTAATTGAAGTAAAAGAAAGGCTGGCCGCACTGTGGCAAACCAACTAGTAGAAGTAACTGACGACCAGGGAAACCTAACTGGCAAGCAGACCATTGAAAGCGCGATGTCCTACCAGGACCTAAACGCGATGATCAACCTGTGGGGTGCGGATCAGAAGCTTCAGCTAGAAAAGGACAAGCTAGCGGTTCGCAAGTACTTCCTAGACCACGTAAACCAGAACACCGTCTTCTTCCACAGCCTTGAAGAGCGTCTGGACTACCTGGTTGAGAACGAGTACTACGAGAAGGAAATCCTGGACCAGTACTCCTTCGAGTTCATCGAGAAGCTGGAGAAGCTGGCCTACTCCAAGAAGTTCCGCTTCGAAGCATTCATGGGTGCCTACAAGTTCTACACCGGCTACGCCCTAAAGACTTTTGACGGCACTCGCTACCTAGAGCGCTTCGAGGACCGCGTTGTAATGGTGGCGCTGACCCTTGCAGCCGGTGACGAGACCACCGCAATCAACTTGACCGAAGAGATCATCTCTGGTCGCTTCCAGCCCGCTACCCCAACCTTCCTAAACTGCG
>CAZZHB010000193.1:473-1676 GCA_964653615.1 uncultured Aquiluna sp. | reverse complement strand
AGCATGTGGCAGGTAACCTAGAGTCTATGTCCGGAAAGAAATCTCAATCCGCGCTGACCAACATACTCAAGTTTGGCTTGCTCAGTGCTGTAGCCGGTGTGTTGTCGGTGGCAATCTTGGCCCCGATGGCAGCCGTTGCCGGTGTGGCAGCCTCCACCGGAGCTGGTCTATTTGAGGGTCTGCCCGCCTACATCAAGCCAGTAAACGCCTCTCAGGCTTCCACCATCTACGCGCTGCGCGATGGCAAGCCGGTGAAAATGGCGAATTTTTATCACGAGAACCGAATCGAAGTTCCCTTCGAGGATATCTCCCCCAACTTGATCAATGCCGTGATTTCGGTTGAAGACCCGAGGTTCTATGAGCACGGTGGAGTGGACATCATCTCCTTGCTTCGCGCCACCTTGACCAACCTGGCAACATTTGGAGAAGGTCCCGGTGCTTCGACCATCACCATGCAGTACGTTCGCCAATCTCAGGTCGAGGCCGCAAACCTAACCGGAGATGCCGAGGCAATCGCGGCAGCCACCGAGGTTACGGTTGGCCGCAAGCTCCGTGAGATTCGTTTGGCGATTGCACTGGAGAACGAAGTTGAGAAAAAAGACATTCTCGCCGGATATCTAAACCTGGTGTTCTTGGGTAACCAGATCAATGGCGTGGAAACCGCTAGCCAGTATTACTTCGGCACCAGCGCTAAGAACCTAACTGTCCCGCAGGCCGCTTACCTGGCAGCAATGCTGAAGTCTCCCAATGACTACAAGCCTGACGTTGCGGAAAACCTGGAGCGCGGTCTTGGCCGCAGAAACTATGTGATTCAGGCGATGGCCGATGAGGGTTACATCACCCAGGCTGAAGCAGATGGCTATAAGGAAGCTCCAGTCCAAACCAAAATCACCAAGAGCCAGCAGGGTTGTGAAGCGAATCAGACCACCGCTTTCTTCTGTGACTTCACAGTTTGGACCATCAGAAACTCACCGGAATTTGGCGTGACTTCCGAAGACCGCGAAATGCTATTGCGTCGCGGTGGTCTGGAGATTTACACCAGCTTGGATCTAGACATCCAAGAAACTGCTTTCAACGCCACCATGGAGATTTTGCCGAGTGATAACGAGTGGGCATTTGGTACCGCTTCGGTGTCGGTTGAGGTGGGTACCGGGCGCGTACTTGCCATGGTTCAGAACCGCTATTTCGATCAGTCGGATCATC
>CAZZHB010000193.1:0-463 GCA_964653615.1 uncultured Aquiluna sp. | reverse complement strand
ATACGGTGGTTCTTCCGGTTTCCAACCGGGTTCTACCTACAAGGTCTTCACCTTGGCGGAATGGCTCAAGAACGGCTATACCCTGGGTGACCACGTCGATGGCCGAATCTTCACCGGTGAGGATGTTGACCTAGACGGCAAAGCCGACAAGGTAAAGATCTGGAACGTTGAGAAGGACTTCCGCGCCAGCTGCGGTGGTGTGGTTGGACTTTGGGAGGGAAACAACTCCGGCGATAAGACCATCGATGACCTAAGTGTCCGTCAGGCGGTAATCACCTCGCAGAACACCGCTTTTGCTGCGATGGCATCGAAGCTCGACCTCTGTGCCATTCGCGACACCGCAAGGTCATTCGGTGTGCACCGAGCCGATGGTGAGGAACTGCTCTATGTACCTGCCACCATCCTGGGTACCAATGAAATTGCGCCACTTACCATGGCTGCTGCTTACGCCGGCATCTCAAAC
>CAZZHB010000192.1:0-1685 GCA_964653615.1 uncultured Aquiluna sp. | reverse complement strand
ACACCACATCGACGAAGTGCCAGTAGTAGGAGACCACGATTGCGCTGGTGGCTTCCTTGTGGCCGAAGTTCTTGGCTGCATAGGCGCGACCAATAACAAGCAAGAATGCAATCAGTCCACCGGTCACGTGCAACGCGTGGAAGCCGGTGGTGATGTAAAAGGCTGAACCGTATGAGTTGGAGCTCAGGGAAACACCCTCAGAGACCAACATTGCATACTCCCACACCTGACCTGCAACGAAGATCGCACCCATAACGTAGGTCAGGAAGAACCACTCACCCATGCCCCCCTTCGCAGGGGACCCGCAAGTGCGACGAGGCTGTAGCCGCTCCGCCGCACACACTCCGAACTGAGCGGTAAATGAGCTTGCAACCAGGATCAAAGTGTTCACCAGAGCGAACGGCACGTTCAGAATCTGGGTGTCATTTGCCCAAAGGTCTGGAGCACCAGCACGAAGGCTGAAATACATTGCAAATAGGCCCGCGAAGAACATAACTTCGCTTCCCAGCCAGACGATGGTGCCGACGCTAGTCGCGTTAGGCCTATTGATGGTCCCGCCGTGCGCGGCAGGCAAAGTGGTTGCAGACATGCCTAAAGTTTACCCCACCACAGCGGGCCAAAGCCTTCCAAAAACAGCGGATTTTTCAAGATTTTTTGGACTGAGGGGCATAAATTGCCTCGCTAGACTGCTGGCATGAACGAACAGGGCTGGTCAAAGACTCTTAGCTGCCTATTGGCGGGGGAGGACCTCACTCGAGATGCTGCCGGTTGGGCGCTGCGCGAGATTATGGCGGGGGAAGCTACAGAGGCCCAAATTGGTGCCTTCATGATGGCACTGCGCGCTAAGGGTGAGACTGTTGACGAACTGGCCGGACTTGTCGACGTCATGCTTGAGAATGCTGTCCTTTTGAACACCGGTAGCGACGCGGTTGACATTGTTGGCACCGGGGGAGATCTGGTTGGAACCGTAAATATCAGCGCAATGGCCTCGGTGGGTACCGCGGCCGCTGGAGTGCCGGTGCTAAAGCACGGATCCAGATCAGCATCTGGCAAAACCGGCTCTTCAGAGATGCTTGAAGTCTTGGGGATTCGCCTAGATCTAGCGCCTGCACAGGTCGCCCAGGTTTTTCATGAAGCAGGGATAACCTTCTTCTTCGCTCCTGTTTTTCACCCAGCCATGAGGTTCGTAGCGCCAGTGCGCAAGCAGTTGGGGGTTCCAACCACTTTTAACTTCCTTGGGCCGCTCGCCAACCCGGCTCAACCGATTGCCACCGCCCTTGGTGTGTCAAACCCCGAGATTGCACCGTTGATGGCTCAGGAAATGGCACAGCGCGGTCGCGCTGCATTGGTGTTCAGATCCCTGGATGGGTTGGATGAAATCTCGGTTACGGCACCAACCCAAATTTGGCAGGTTTCAAACGGTCAGGTTACCCAGTCACTGGTGGATCGATTCGTGAACCCGAACATCACGCTGGAGCAGTTGATTGGCGGCGATGCCAAGCACAACGCAGCGGTCGCGGCTGCGCTTTTTGCGGGGGATGACGGTAACAACCTTGCAGCCATCAAAGAAGTTGTCTTGCTAAACAGCGCTGCCGGAATTGCGGCATATCAGTTGGCCAAGGATGCCACTATGGCAAATGTTGCAATCGAAGATCGCTTGCAGGCTGCATTTGAAGTTGCAAAGT
>CAZZHB010000191.1:1394-1697 GCA_964653615.1 uncultured Aquiluna sp. | reverse complement strand
TGCCGCATATCAGGAGGGCTTGGTTGATTCAGGACTGATCTCCCAGGTTGATGCATTGATTGGCGAGCAGGTCAGAGGCGTGCTTTCTTCGGGTCTTTCCCAAGATCTAGCCGACCTGGTGGCAATCGTGGACTCGAATGAATCGGTCGACACCGCGAAGGCCAAGGTTGCAGCGCTGACTGCCTCAATTCAAGAGAAGTGCTCAGCGGTTGGTGTGGAGTTCGCTAACTAACGACCCAGTTCATCGTCAATGATGTGACCCTTGCGAATCTGCAGTGCCACTGGAATTGCAATTAGGCAAGA
>CAZZHB010000191.1:0-1359 GCA_964653615.1 uncultured Aquiluna sp. | reverse complement strand
TCCCAACCTCCGGTTACCTCGCGCAACACACCAACGGAGAACACCATTACCGCCGCTGCGCTGTAGCTGACTCCTTGGCCAAAGGCGCTAACCGCCAAAACTGTTGCTCGCTCACGCGCGCGCAGGTTGAATAGCGTTAGCGCAAGCGGGAACATAGTCGGACCAAATCCAAATGCCACCACCCACAACCAGGTCAGCGAGACATCTCCAAATAGCAAGCCAAGGGTTCCACTTATCCCGGAGACAAAAGAGAACCAAACAATAAAACTCTGCGATTTCGGGTATTTGGTGCTCAACAATGGCATGATCAGTGAGATTGGCAGGCCGATTAGGGCAAACAGGCTAAGCAGCAATCCGCCCTCGATCACGCTAACTCTTTGATGTTCGACCAGCATCAGCGGAAGCCAGGCGAATGACACGTAGCCGATGATTGCGGTGACTGCCTGCATGCCGGCGATCGCAATCGCCGTCGGAGATCGCCAAATTGCTTTGTGGCCGTCGGCTCGCTCGGCCTTTGCCTCCGGCTTGGAGTTATTGAGCAAAAAGCTAAGCGGTGCAATGGTGAATAGAGCCAGAATTGCCCACTGTCCCAAAGAGAAACGCCATCCGGCCAGGTCGGAAACGGGAACCGCAACAAAAGAAGCCATGGTTGCCGATATCGCCGTCAAAGTTAGGTAAAAACTGGAGACCACCCCGACCCGATTCGGAAAGTATTTTCTAACCATCACCGGCAGCAGCACGTTACCAATGCCCATACCCAAAAGGCTCAGCAGTGAGCCAAAGAACAATGCGGTGGCATCCCAGGCGAAGGCCCTGAGTAGGTGTCCGGTGATGATCATCAAAACCGTGAGCAACAGCGTTTTCTCAACACCCATAAACCGAGCTGGTCGGTAGCTCAGTGAACTAGCTAGTGCAAAGCTGAGCGGGGCGGCGATGCCCAGCAGGCCAATTGTGACAATCGGGAGCGAAATCTCCTGCTGGATGTAGGTAACAACCGGGCTGATGGAGCTGACTGCGGTCCGAAGGTTGATAGCCAGCAAAGCAATCGTGCTGATTGCTAGAAACCGAGCTTGGTTCTTTGTTCTCACTTCAAAGCTTGCTGAAAGCGGTTGTGAAGGAGTGAATTTGATGCCATGACCGAGGAGCTGTACTCGGTTAGCGGTCCCGCAAGATCACTGAAGCTTCCGCCGGCCTCTTCAACAATCGGCACCAAGGCGGCAATGTCGTAGATCTTCAGGTCATGCTCTGCAACTAGGTCAATGCTGCCTTCGGCGAGCAGCATGTAGCTGTAGAAGTCACCATAGGCACGAGTGCGCCAAACCTTGCGGCTGAGCTCTATTAGATGATCAAGCTTGCCGG
>CAZZHB010000190.1:0-1708 GCA_964653615.1 uncultured Aquiluna sp. | reverse complement strand
CAAACCCTTTCGGCATAGCCGAACCAAGGGCTAATTCTAGGGGACTAATTAGCCTTTGGTCAAACAGATATTTCCTCTGCGGTGCGCCTTCTTCTAGCGCGCTGAGCCTGTTCGGCAAGTTTTTCGTCACTCGGGTAAGAAATTGCGTCCAAAGTGAGACCTTTGGGGTCAATTACCTTCACTTTTGCGCCTCGAACCGCAGACTCCTGCATGGTTTGAAGTTCAGCCAAGGTTTGGCGCTTTTCCCCTACCGCGATCAACGAACCAACGATGGCCCGCACCATGTTGTGGCAAAAGGCATCAGCCTCTAGGAAAACCTCAATCGAGTTATCCTCGAGCCGCGTGACGATTAGCGTCCTGAGGTCGCGAATTGTGGTTGCACCCTCACGCGGCTTACAGAATGCTCCAAAATCCCTAAGTCCAACCAGCAGCTGAGTGGCTTGATTCATGAGGTCGACATCGAGTTCTTTTTTTACACTCAGTGCGTATCGCGCGCGCTTGGGGTTTGGCTTACACAATCCATCTGTGATCAGGTATTTGTAGCTGCGACCAATCGCCGAGAATCGGGCGTCAAAGCCATCGGCTGCGAGCATCACGCTGTGGACCGCAATATCGGCCGGAAGCAGGTTGTTCAATCTGGTTGCGGTGAGCGGTGTTCTTCCCAGGCGTTTTTGCTGCTCTGGCGATAGATCGAAGTGACAAACCTGGTGGTCCGCGTGAACTCCAGCATCAGTTCTTCCGGCGACTCGCATGCCAAAGTCATTTTCGCTGGGCCCGAAAATTTGCTCCAGCACCTTCAGTAAATCACCCTGAACCGTGCGCAGGTTTGGCTGCTTAGCCCAGCCATTGAAATCAGTGCCGTCGTATGCGAAGTCAACCCGGAAACGAGAAAACCCGCCGGCAAGACCAGCGGGTTCACTCATTGCTAATTCCTTATTCAGCGGAAGATGCGTCTGCCTCTGCGGCAGGAGCCTCAACCTCGGCTGCTGGAGTCTCCTCGGCTACCTCGGCTGCTGGGGCTTCAGACTCAACAGCTGCGGCCTCGGCTACAACTTCCTCAACTACTGCCTCTTCCAAGGCCTCGTCATCGGCTGCAACTGCAGCGGTGGTGACGGCAGCTGCTGCTGCGGTGGTTGCGACGTTGTTAGTTAGCTTGACCTTGTTGGACTTTGGCTTTGGGTTTACAGCCTCAAGCACTAGCTCGATTACTGCCATAGGAGCGTTGTCGCCCTTACGGAAACCAAGCTTGGTGATGCGGGTGTAGCCGCCCTGACGCTCTGCAACTAGCGGTGCGATCTCAGCGAATAGCTCGTGAACGACACCCTTGTCCAGGATCTGCTGCATGACGCGACGACGTGCGTGTAGGTCTCCGCGCTTTGCAAAGGTGACTAGACGCTCGGCTACCGGACGCAGGCGCTTTGCCTTGGTCTCGGTGGTTACGATGCGCTTGTGCTTGAACAGCGAAGTCGCCATGTTGTTGAGCATCAAACGCTCGTGAGCTGCTCCGCCTCCGAGACGTGGGCCCTTAGATGGGGTTGGCATTTCTTTCTCCTTGAGTTTCTAAGCGTTTAGATCTGGTCGTCGTCGAAGCCGCCACCGAAGTAAGCGCTGTCGAATCCTGGGACGGCGTCCTTGAAGCGAAGGCCAAGAGAAGCAAGCTTCTCGCGAACCTCGTCAACAGACTTGGAACCGAAGTTGCGAATGTTCA
>CAZZHB010000189.1:0-1718 GCA_964653615.1 uncultured Aquiluna sp. | reverse complement strand
TCTGGTTCAAGGTTCTACCTGGATTCAAGAAGATGCTCGATGAGCGTGCCAAGGCAATCGAAGGTCGCTTGGCTGAGGCCGAAGCGGCTCAGAAGGCTGCCGAAGAGCGCACCGCATTCATCGAGGCTGAGCAGGCTAAGTTGCGCAGTGAGTCATCCTCTATTCGTGAGGAGGCACGCTCCGAAGGAGCTGCCATCCTGGCGGAAATGAAGGCTCAGGCGTCAGCCGAAGCAGAACGTCTACAGCAGGCAGTCAAGAGTTCACTCGAGGCAGAGCGTGAGGTCGCCCAGCGCGTACTTCGTGCCGAGATCGGTGAACTTGCAATTGAGCTTGCTTCTCGCATCGTCGGTCAGAAGCTCCAGGAGGATGCCGTCGCCAACAAGGTTGTCGACGACTTCATCGCGGAGCTCGAGGGTAAGAGGGCGTAACAACAAGTGGCATCCAGTACCAGAGCAGCCAAACTAGCGGCCGAGCAAGCGCTCGCTTCGCTATCTGGCCTAACCCTTTCGACCGCAAGCGAACTGTTTGCGGTTGCCAATGCCCTGCAGGAGAGCGCACAGTTGCGCTCTTTACTGACGGATCCTTCCGCCGCAGTATCGGGCAAGGAAAAGGTGATTAGGTCCGTTTTTGGCGCCAAGCTATCGGATGTAGCCCTCAACCTCACCATCACCCTGGCCAAGCAGCGCTGGTCTGCTACTCGCGACATCGCGAAGGTGGCAGAGCAGCTTGCAGTGCGAATCGTTGCCTCCGTCAGCGCAGACATCGACAAGCTCCAAGAGGAGCTTTTCTCTCTGCAGCAGGTTATTGCCGGGGATAACGAGCTAGAACTTGCCCTTAGCTCCAACCGGGCATCTGCCGAGCAGAAGCAGGCACTGGTCAAGTCGCTTGTTTCCGGGAAGCTTTCGGCTGCTGCCGAGCTTCTGGTGCTGCAGGCAGTGCTTAGCCACAGCGTTAAGCGCTACGCAGCGGTGCTTGAGAACTATGGCAGCTGGTTAGCTCAGGTAGCGGGGGAATCGGTTGCGCTGATTACCGTCGCCAAGCCGCTAAGCGATGACCAGCTAACTAGGTTGAGCAATGCTCTAACCGCAAGTTTCGGCCGCAAACTTCAGCTCAATGTTGAGGTTTCGGAAGATGTAATTGGCGGCGTTCACGTCGCCGTGAACGGCGAAGTCATTGACGCCACCGTTCTCACCAAAATTAACCACGCAAGATTGCAACTGAACTAACCAAAAGAAGCAGAGGAACCAATGTCAGAGCTCAAGATCAACCCGAATGAAATTCGGGATGCCCTGAAGGACTTCGTTTCGTCCTTTGAGCCACAGGGTGCCGACAAGCAGGAGGTTGGCTACGTCATCGACGCAGCTGACGGTATTGCTCACGTCGAAGGCCTGCCAAGTGCGATGGCAAACGAGCTATTGCGTTTCTCGGACGGCACTCTGGGTCTAGCACTAAACCTCGACGAGCGCGAGATTGGTGTTGTAGTCCTGGGTGAGTTCACCGGCATCGAAGCTGGTATGGAGGTCTACCGCACTGGTGAGGTGCTATCCGTACCAATCGGTGACGCCTACCTAGGTCGCGTAGTCAACCCATTGGGTGCCCCAATCGATGGTCTTGGTGAAATCAAGAGCGAAGGTCTTCGTGCTTTGGAGCTTCAGGCTCCTGGCGTTATGGACCGTAAGAGCGTTCACGAGCCACTACAGACCGGTATCAAGGCAATC
>CAZZHB010000188.1:0-1737 GCA_964653615.1 uncultured Aquiluna sp. | reverse complement strand
TAGCTCCGGCCTTCTGGCTCGCCCAGCTTCCGCTTCCAGCTCGGCAAGCAGCCTGCGGTTCTCTCGCTCAAACGCCTGCTTGGAATCCCATTCACCATCCACCAGCGCATGGCGAATAAATAGCTCTCTGGCATGTATCGGATCAATACGCGAGTACTGCACCTTTTGACCTTGAATGATTATTAGGCCAAACAGCGTCACCTTCTCTGAGGCGATGGCAGCACCGAGCTTTTTCTCCCAGTGCGGTTCCGATATCTGTCGTTTGCAAAGATCGCTGGCAATCTCGGCAGCCCAAGCTGGGTCGATAGCGGCGTTCATGCGAGCAAAGAGCCTGCTGGTTTCCACCAGCTCTGCCGACATCAAAGCCTCAGGTGGTTTTTTAGCAAGCGCCGAACCTGGGAACACCACAAACTTCTTGCCATTAGACCCAAGGTATTCGCGAGAATTCCTTTGCTTTACCGGTTTGCCGTTCACAAACTTTGGTTGTTGCTCGGCAAGCAAACCCAGTTGACTTAGCCACCCCGCCAGCAAAGATTTGTGAATCCCGTCTGGGTTCACCCGAGCCGGACCACACTCTAAGCCCAGTGGCTTGGACACCAACTTGAGCTGCTTGACTAAATCCTGCCATTCTCGGATCCGAAGGAAGTTGAGGTGTTCGGATTTGCAAAGCCTTCTAAAAGCGCTCGAGGAGAGCTTGCCCTGCTGCTCTTCGAGGTAGTTCCAGAGATTGACCAAGGTCAAAAAGTCTGAGGTTGGGTCTGTGAATCGGGCGTGTAATAGGTCCGCTTTTTCCCGCTTTTCGATTGGTCGTTCTCTGGGGTCCTGAATGGTAAGTCCCGCCACCACAATCATCACCTCGCGAGTAATGCCATGCTTTTTAGATTCAACCAACATGCGAGCAAATCGAGGCTCAATCGGAAGTCTTGCCAACTGCTTACCAAGTGCAGTTAGTTCAAGTTGACCCTGCTCATCAGGGGCCAGCGCTCCAAGCTCAATGAGCAGATTGTTTCCGTCTTTGATGCCTTTGTTGTCCGGGGCCTGCAAAAACGGAAACTTCGCAAGCTCGCCAAGGCCCAGGCTTGACGCCTGCAAGATAACCGAGGCGAGATTGGTGCGAAGGATCTCGGGATCGGTGAATTCCGGTCTGGAGTTGAAATCCTCCTGAGAGTAAAGCCTGATCACAGTGCCCGGAGAGGTTCTACCGGCTCGACCCGCTCGCTGGTTGGCACTGGCTTGGCTGATGGCCTCGATCGGCAAACGCTGCACCTTCAACCTAGTGCTGTAGCGCGAGATGCGGGCAGTGCCAGCATCGATTACATACTTGATGTTTGGAATGGTCAGCGAAGTTTCCGCCACGTTGGTGGCGAGAATAACTCGCTGCTGAATGCCTGCAGATTTGGATGGCTCAAAGACCCGGTGTTGCTCGGCCGAGCTGAGTCGACCATAGAGCGGTAGCACTTCCAGGCGCTTGGTTAGCTGACCGGAAGTTGCTGCTCCGACGATGGCATCCTGAGCATCGCGAATTTCTGATTCTCCGGAGAGAAACACCAGGACATCGCCTGCTTCTTCTCGCTCTAACTCCCTTAGTGCTGCAATCACACCGTCTATATAGTCATCGGCAGTGGTCTCAACATCTGGGTCGGACTCCGCCTGTTTTTCAGCTACCACCGGGCGGTAGCGAATCTCGATTGGAAAAGTTCGGCCGCTGACCTCAATGATGGGTGCGTCATCAAAGTG
>CAZZHB010000187.1:0-1741 GCA_964653615.1 uncultured Aquiluna sp. | reverse complement strand
GCCGGCAAGCGCAAAGGATTGCAAGAAGTACTGCGGGAAAAAGGCCATCGAAAGCATTACCACCGCAACGGTTAGACCGGAGAACAGCACGGTCTTGCCTGCCGATGCCACGGTATTAGCCACCGAGTCACCAACTGAATTACCGGCAGCCCGCTCCTCACGGAAGCGGTTCACCACCAAGAGGCTGTAGTCGATACCCAGTCCCAATCCCAGACCGGTAATCAGGTTCAGGGCAAAGATCGAGACATCGGTGAACTGGCTGGCGACGTAGATCACAAAGAACGAGCCAACGATTGCCAAACCACCAACAATCAGTGGCAACGAGGCTGCGGTCACGGATCCGAACACCAAAATCAACAGCAGCAGCACAATTGGCACCGCAATCGTCTCGGCTCGAATCAAGTCCGCCTCGATGGTGTGGTTGATCTCCTTGGTTACCGCCTCAAACCCGGCAAAGTGCACCTCGGCACCCTGGTATTCGCCGGTGTAGGTGTCAACCAATTCCGCCACAATCGGAGCGTGGGCGACGTCGTTGTCGAGGTCAACCAGAATGTAAATCAGCTTGCCGTCAGATGAAACCAAGGTCGGCGGCATGCCAAGGGTGTAGTAGTTCAAAACCTTTTCAACGCCATCGACTTTGGCGAATTCGTTAGATAGCTCTTCAACCAGGGCAAAGTTCTCAAAGCTGCCGTCTGCCTTCATGGCATCGGCACGGGTTTTTAGGTCAACCAGCACAATTACCTCGGCTGGGTCTTGGTCAAACTCATCTCGCAGGATGTCAGCAACCTTGGCCGAATCCGAGTTCGGGTTGTCGTAACCACCGCCCTTTAGATTTCCGAAGGCCTGAAAGCCCCAGATGCTAGAGAGTGCGATTAGGCCGATAAAGCCAAAGAGAAAGAGCTTTGAGTGAGAAACGATGGCTTTGCCAAGACGATGCATTTACAACCTTTGTTGATATCCAAAGTTATACATTCCCACATCTTGTGAAATCATTCCTAAATGGTAAGAAAACTCCAAGCTCGCTCTTTGGCATTCTTCGTTCTGGCTGGTGTGGGACTGATCACCGCCTGGGTCTTCAATGGCATCGCGGTGATGAATAATCAGGACTACCTCAAGGCCTGGTTTGGCACCGCGGTTGACTGGGTGCTGTCCGCAGATCTGTTGATTGCGGCTATCGCAGCGGCAATCTTCATGATCTACGAAGGTCAGCGCTTGGGAATGAAGCGAGTCTGGCTCTACATCGTGCTCAGTTCTTTCACCGCAATGGCATTCACCTTCCCGCTGTTTCTTGCGATGCGCGATCGCAAGCTGATCCAGCAAAGGTTGGCCGGTGGAAAGCTGGAGCGCTTCGAATTCGATGGTCACCTGGTGGACGTTTGGGTGCCAAAGGACCTAAACCCTAAAACCCCAGTTCTGGTTATGCACGATGGCCGCAATGTCTTTGACGAAAAGGACTCCTACACCGGCAAAACCTGGGAGGTCATTACCGCTTTGCGGGATGAGGTTAGAAGCCCAGCTCCGATTGTGGTGGCGGTATGGGGCCTTAGCGATGAGACCCGGATCAGAGAGCTCTCCCCGGAAAAGATCGTTCGAGATGACAGCGAATTCTTCTGGCGAAACCTGCCCGACTCTTATCGAGCCACCGGCATCGAGCCATTTGGCGATTCCTACGTCTCACTGCTTGCCGATGCCATCGTGCCTTTTGTGTTGGACCGCTATGGGGTCGAGCACTCAATCGATC
>CAZZHB010000186.1:0-1755 GCA_964653615.1 uncultured Aquiluna sp. | reverse complement strand
TGGGCACAGGCGCGAGTAGCTATGGCGCTCGCTACAGCAACATCCGCAGCGTTTACAACACAGCGAACCTTTTCATAA
The DNA here is from genome assembly GCA_964653615.1 of uncultured Aquiluna sp. GTDB lineage: Bacteria > Actinomycetota > Actinomycetes > Actinomycetales > Microbacteriaceae > Aquiluna. The sequence goes on along the minus strand of CAZZHB010000186.1, from coordinate 1,677 downwards.
TCGCTAGTGAGACTCATTCGGAACGTGAGCAGAACAGCAACCTGACGTTCATCTAGATAGCGACCTGAGCCCCGAAACGCCATCCTTCTATTTGGAGTCTCAGCTTTGATTCGAATCGCACTTTGACTTACCAAAGTTCCGTATCTGGATTGCAATACCAAGTCATAGATTCCCGGCGCGAGCGCAGGGGAGGTTACCACGGTCAAATTACCGGCCCCATCGACAGAAATCCCAGCGCTAGTGGAGCCTATTGATGCGGCGAATACTGCATCTAACTTTTGTCCACGAAAACTGATGCTTTCTCCGGCTCTCGCACTATGAGTAGAGAGAGTGCCGAGAACCAGTGGTCCTACGTAGGTAGATCCGATAGTTGGGGGAAGCGGACTGCTATCCGGTATTTGCCATGGTGACGAATCACCGAAGAAACTAACGGTATTGCCCGAAGCATCTTGAACAACCACTCTCGGGGTTAAGAATGGAAACCCGACGCTGAGCATATCTATCAAGATGCCTCGAGTTAGCCTGGTCTGAACGAACGTGGTTTCGGTTTTACTTCCCGTGAGCTGTGAAATAACGTTGCGGCAACCAACTGGCGTCGATGCGGTTGACGTTTGCACGGCAGCCTGTTGCGTGGAGCACAGAAACATTCTGAATTCCACGATTCTGATTTGTGACCCAACAGGGGCGTTGAGCGTCAGTGCGCTTTGCCTATCAACCACGGTCACAGTTTGAGAGACAGATCGGGCCGTTCCAACACCTTCAATCGTTTGAGAGAAGGCAACCGAGAGTCTCGCGACGATGGCATCAATAGGGTTGGCAGATGCTTGCATGGCCGGGAGTGGCAAAACCATGGCGATCACCAAGGCAATAGCCAAACGTATCTTCAAGCCTGCTCCTGACTCTTTCATGCTTGAACAACCCTATCCCCAGCACTCGATTGCCTAGGTTAAGCAAAAACGGCGGGGAGATAACTCCCCGCCGTTTGCCTATGTGTAATTAGCCCTTTGCGTAAACGCGAACCCAGAATCCAGAGCCCTGGTAGGTGCTGCGAACATCCTGGATCACCTCGACGTTGCGAGCTTCACCGCGGGCAACGTGAGCACAGACACGAACTGCGATTGCCTTAGCAACCTCAGCATCGGCCGCATTCACGATGCAGCGAACCTTCTCGTAATCGGCGTTCAAGCTGGAGTTGAAAGCTACCAACTCAGCAACCTGAGCCTCGTTTAGGTACTCACCCTCACCCTTGAAACCAATGGTCTGCGTTGGGGTTGGCGCCTTGATGGTCACCGCGTTGATGTGAGTGAGCTTGCCGTAGCTGGACTGCATGACCAGGTCATACTTTCCAGGTGCCAGGCCAGCTGGGGTGCCAATGGTCAAACCGGTGGTTGCGTCATAGCTCAAAGAAGCTGCAAGTGAGCCAATCGTTGCAGATGACACTGCAGAGAGGTTCTTGCCAGTGAAGGTCAACTTGCCGCCAGACAGAATCGGGCGGAAGTTGTCAACTGCAAGGATCTCTGGGCCGGAGTACTTTGCCGTGCTAGAAGGTCGGTTGGACACAACATTTTGATTGTTGTTTTGGTTGTTGTTTCCTCCGCCAAGAACCCAACCGAATCGGTAGGTAACCGGCGACCCCATGTTTGTTCCACCGTTCAAAGGACTGCTCAGGTAGATGGC
>CAZZHB010000185.1:740-1781 GCA_964653615.1 uncultured Aquiluna sp. | reverse complement strand
GATTTCACGCCGCCAAACATCACGACCTATAACTCCTTCGGAAATGACATCTTTAGAAAGCTATCGCTGGCAGTTGGCTACGAATCGGATGCAACGTTGCTCACCGAGGCAAGTTCGGTCGCCCTCGCTGATGAGCTGGTAAAGAATCTCAAGGGTGAACTGCACCAGAATCTCGAGGACTGGGACCGCACCAAGGACTACCTGATTGAGCTGGTTCTCGCACTAGCTTCCGAAGTAACCGACAATCAGAGCAACAGCGAAACGATGATTGTTGAACTTGAGAAATTCATCGCTCACATTTCAGCTCTTCCAAAATCCGACAAGGGCGAACCGGGGCAGTTTCAATACATCGTCGATATGGTCGATGCCGCCAATCTAAATATCTTGGTTGCCAACCTAGTAGCGGAGTATCTTGCCCATAAAAAGCGCAGAAACCTGGTGGATTTCTCTGATCAGGTTGCACTAGCACTATCTGCCCTACCGGAAAAGTTTGATCACGGGTATCGCTTTGTCCTGCTCGATGAGTATCAGGACACCTCGAGCATTCAAACCCAGCTGCTATCCACACTCTTTAGGGGTCAGGCCGTGTTAGCGGTTGGCGATCCAAATCAGGCCATCTACGGCTGGCGCGGTGCTAGCAGTAATAATCTCTCTGGCTTCCACCAGGACTTCGGATCGGTCAAGCCGATCAGTTATCAACTTTCAAAATCTTGGCGATCTGGCCAAGCCGTCGTTGATGCCGCTAACCAACTAACTAAGTCGCTAAACGCAGCTCAGCCAGATTTGGCACCGGTGACGTTAGAGCCCGGCGATGCCAGTAAGGCGAATTTTGTGACCGCCCAAGTTTTCCAAGACGAGATCTCCGAGGCGGAGGCGGTGGCGGATTGGTTTGCAAAGCAGTTGGATGCCGACACCTCGGCGGCACTGCTTTTGCGCACCAAAGCCAGCATGCAGCTTTATGCCAACGCTATTTCAAGCCGTGGTTTGGCCGTCGAAGTCACTGGATTATCGGGATTGCTGCAATTGCCGGAGGTGCTCGAT
>CAZZHB010000185.1:0-730 GCA_964653615.1 uncultured Aquiluna sp. | reverse complement strand
TTCAAGTAATTCAGCGTCCTGAGTCTGGAGCGCACCTGATGCGACTGCTCTCCGGACCTAAGTGGCGAATCGGGCCCAAGGACATAGTCGAGCTCAGTGAGATGGCAAAGCGATTGACCCGAATTCGTTCGGAGGTTACATCGGCAATGCCCGTGACATTAGTCGAGGCGCTTGATGAACTGGCCAAGCCCCAGGCTTTGGATCGTTGGAGCTTTTCCGATGTGGGCGGGCCTCGTCTGGTTCAGGCGGCCCAGCTGCTGCGCAAGATGCGAGCGACTTCGAATATCGGACTGGCTCAATTTGCATGGGTAGTGGCACGCGAACTCGAGCTAGATATCGAACTCTTTGCACATTCCTCGCAACCAAATCCGCTGGCAAACCTCGAGGCGTTTATTGCTCGAATTGCCGAGTATGAGCAGTCGTCAATCCGCCCATCGCTAAGCGGTTTGCTTTCCTGGTTGGATTATGCCGCTGACCGAGAAAACTTTGAGCTTCCAAAATCCGGTGCCAAAAAGGGTGTGGTGCAGATCATGTCGGTGCACGCTGCCAAGGGCCTGGAATGGGATTTAGTCGCACTATCGCAATTGAATAAGGGGGCATTCCCGGTTGAAGGCAAGGGTTCAAAAGGCTGGCTTGCTGCCGGCAAGCTGCCGTTTGAGCTACGCGGTGATGCAAATGTCTTACCGAGATTTGAGTACCTCCGTGCCGGCACACAGAAGGAAGTTAAAGC
>CAZZHB010000184.1:0-1785 GCA_964653615.1 uncultured Aquiluna sp. | reverse complement strand
TGCTCGATCGAGCACCAAAGCTTGATCTATTGGATTTCGACCCGAATCTTTCCGACACCATCGGGCCATCTCAGGTTGTTGAAAATGCCCGCCCAGCTGAGGTGCTACTGACAATCGATTCACTCGGAGATTCTGACCCTGCACTGGTGGCAAACCCAGACTTGCCGGCAGTGTTTATCTTCAACGCTGAGGCCTTAGCAAAACTTCAATTGTCATCAAAGCGAATCTATTTCTACCTTGAAACCCTGGCTGACTTGGCCTCGAGGAGAGACCTAAAGGTCTTGCTCGGCAGCCCCTACCAATATGCGTCGGAGAACCCAGTGGCGCTTACCTATGCTCCAGTGCCTAGTTTTTCAAAGTTTGAGAACATAGCTCAACTGCACCCATACCCATGGCTAAGAAGACCCCATCAGTACAGCGTTCGTTCATTTTCAGCTTGGCGTCAAAACTCAAGTAAAAACTAAAACGACCGCCGACCAAAGCTGGTCGACGGTCGTTTGAACTATTTGGTTTAGAGCTTGCCAGGGTTTGCTGGGTCGCGGTCGTCTTGACCCCAGGGCTGACCGTATTCACCCGCAAGAAGGTCTAAGAACGGCTTGGCGTCAAATTCCTCAGGACCCTTAACGCCAGTTCCTGACCACACACCGGTCGCCAGTAGCTCGAGCGAGATCACTGGAACCAGGGCGGTCTGCCAAACCACGGCCTGTGAGCCGTAGTTTGCGTTGGTCCACTCGGTGTCACAGACGTGGTAGAGGTAGGTGGCGCGGTCTTGACCATCCTTGCCCTTACCGGTGACCAGGGTGCCGGCACAGGTCTTGCCGGTCATGCGATCAGCAAGGGAGGCAGGATCTGGCAAGACTGCTGCCACAACATCTCTCGGTGCCACGCTGACACGGCCATCCTTGCTTCGAACCGATACTGGGTTTACCGAGTCGAGTCCGAGAGCGTGCAGGGTTTGCAGCACATTGATGAAATCAGTACCGAGGCCATACTTGAATGCCACTCGCTTGGCGTTGAGGGTGCGAGGAAGCATGTTTACTTCCTCGTGCTCAACGTTTACACACTCAACCGCACCGATACCACCTGGAAACTCAAATACCTCAGGTTCGCTAAACGGTGGGGTGGTGAACCAGCCCTTGTCCTTCTCCCACAAAAGCGGTGGGTTTAGGCACTCCTCGATAACTGTCCAGATCGAGAATGACGGAGCAAAGATCTCTTCACCGGCGTCGTTTTTGACCACGAGGTTTCCGCCATCCATGATCTTGATCTCATCAACCTCTTGGAAAAGGTGATCTTGGGCGTAGCGAGCGAAAATGTTGGAGATACCGGGCTCGGCACCGGTGCCGATAAGGGCCAGTAAGCCCTTGTCCGCATACAACTTACTGCGGTCATACTGCCAGTCACCCAACTTTTCAGCCGGGGTATTGAACGGGTCAGTTGGGTGAGCGTGGCTCAGGCTCATCGCCATGTCCATGTAGTTGGCGCCAGCTTGAAGAGCACCCTCAAAGATGCTCTGCACAAACTTTGGCTCAACGGCATTCATAACGTGAGTGATTTGGTGCTTGCGAGCTAGCTCTGCAACATTCGCAGGGTTAGACGCGTCAACCTTGTCGGCGACAAACTTGGCCGCCACGGCAGCATCGCGGTTAGCTGCAACCCAGGCCACTGACTTCTCAGCACGGCTCAGGTCGTAGTCCGAAACCACGATTTGTTCATAGAAATTACGATTTGCAGCAATTTTGACGATGGCATCGCCAACACCGCCTGCTCCAACGAGCAAGATAC
>CAZZHB010000183.1:0-1829 GCA_964653615.1 uncultured Aquiluna sp. | reverse complement strand
TCGACCCTGAACCAAAGTTCTCGAGTGAGGTTGAGTTCTGCGCAACCAAATTGTCAGCCAACATACCTCCACCACCACCGGCGGCGAAGTAACGGAGCGATCCTGTCAATGATGAGGTGTTGTAACCGGGTTGACCGTTTTGACCACGTCGTGGGTTAGTGCTTGAGTTACCCACTCCCTGTCCCGCAAGGCTCAGTCCGCTTCCAGTTCCATTGAGCCTGACTCCACCCGTTCCATCTGGAGCTAATGCCAGAGTTGGCGTTGCATTCCATTCTCCAGTTGTGGCAGATCCACCATTAGCTTGAACGGCGGTCAGGCCGTTCAGAATAAATTTGGTGGGCGATCCATTGGTGCCATTGATTGGGGGCGCTAGCCAGCCGCCGCCAGCTCCACCGTCTCCGATTTCAACGGTGACAGCTGAACCCGGAGTCGCCAGCTGAGATGCCACATAACGAACCTCACCACCGGAACCACCAGCACGACCATCGGCACCACCACCGGCACCACCACCGACCGCCAAAACCTCAAGAGCCGAAACGCCCTGTGGAACAATCCAGCTGGAGTTTGCCCTGAACTCGACCACACAGTCGGCTCCAACACGATAGGTAAGGCCCCCTGTAGGAGCTGCCGGACAGAAGCTAGATCCGGCCTCAGTTCCGGAAATCTGGCGGCCAATAGCCTGACCGCTAACAAATGGACCCTGAGGCTGTTGAATCAACTTCAAGCTCGCTGCGGCACCAGCCTGGACATTCACGTTCGCGGTCTGCTCTAGGGCTGCGGGCGATGTGACGGAGTATCTCAAGGTGTAGCTTCCGGCATTGCCACCGATTGCCACATTTGAGAACGTTGCGATACCGCCCACCGCAGCCACCGTGTGGACGCTGGTTTGAGTTCCTGATAGGAATAGGTTTGCAACTCGGCCGAATGCGTTTGTAGGTGCAATGTTCAATTGGACAAATGCATTGCTGCCGGCACCAGTAGTCACGAGGTTTCCGAAGCGGTCCAAGATTCTTACGACCGCCAACGTGGCGGATACAGACCTGGAAGCCGAAACCGCGCTCACCTGCGAGCTAATGCTCAAGGCTGCTGGAGCTCCGTTAGTGACGGTAATCTGCGCCGAGCTGGTTGCAATCAAGCTTGAGTAGGTGGAGCCAGTGGCATCCACGTAAAGCGTGTAAACCCCTGGCGAGGCCGAGATTGCTAGCTCGGAAAAGGTTGCCACACCATTTGAAGTGAAGATTGTGCTGTTCGACACTCCGTTCGAGATAGTGGTCGCACCCTGTCGCAAAGTGACGCGGATCGGCACGCTAACAGGCAGGTCAACGACGTTTTGGAAAGCATCTCTAACGGTGACAACCACGGGCGAGAGAGTGCTTCCAGCAGCAATTGTCGCATCAGGCTGCTGCGAAATTTGGAGTGCACTCGGATCCGCTGAATAGATCTGGAATGGCAGCGAGTATGCGGTCTTACCATTGGAAAGCAACTTGTATTCGATCCGATAATCTGCACCAGGAGACACGGTTGTGGTGAAGACATCGCCAAAGTCAACGACTCCCGATGTTGTGTTGAGAATTGCCCAGTTGTACATCGTTGGGTCGTTTACCTTCTTGATGCTGCGGTAAAGCGAAGCGCTCGCACCGCGAGAATCGAGACGGTTGCCATACGCATCATAAATTTCAATAGCACCTGGGTCGAACGCCTTGCCAACTTGAATCGTGCCAGATGGTTGCGCAGTGACCGTGATGGTGTCGGCTGCACCCGGAGCAAGATTTATGGTGTGTCGAAGTGTCAGCACAGCACCGCGAGCAGTTCTTGCGGTGAAGACAAGC
>CAZZHB010000182.1:0-1846 GCA_964653615.1 uncultured Aquiluna sp. | reverse complement strand
GTCCCCGAGAGCGAAGCTGCAGGGTTAATGCTCGCAACGACGTTGTGCGCAACTCCAGTTACTAGGTTGTTTGAACTGTCACGAAGTTTTAGAACCGGTTGCGTGGTCAGAGCAACACCGTTTACCGCACCTAAGCCTTCAGTCTCAAGTGTCAACTTGGTTGCCGCGCCAACACCGAGTTCGACGATGGCATTGGCAGAGGTTGTGACCGGCAGGTAGATCCTTGCCGTGAGGGTCTTGCTGCCGGTTGAGCCTTCGATGGCAATTCCGGAGAAAGTGGCAATACCTCCTGAGGCAGAAATTGCAGTAGTTCCGGTAAGTGCACTCGGAGTTACAGAAAGCTCAATGGTTTGGGTTGCCTGAGCACCAGTTGAAACTAGGTTTCCATCAGCGTCGAAAATCTTTACAACTGGCTGTGAAGCTAGAGCTTGGGCATTCTTAGCCGTTGCCGAGGTTGTGATGGTGATGTAGCTAGCATCACCGTGACCAACAGTGATTGATACGGTTGCTGGCTGCAGTCCGGTGGCGCTAAATCCAAGGTTGTAGCTTCCAGCCGTTCCAGTTAGCACCAAGCCGGAGAAAGTGACCTGGCCAGCATTGGCAAACCTGGTTGCGGTTCCAGCAAGAGAGATGCCGGAGATGCTTGCTGTGATCTGAGCGGTGGAGTCCGGAATAACGTTTCCGGTTGCGTCAACCACATAAATCGCAATGTCGCTCAAAGTGGTGCGGTTGGCAACCGTCGCAACGGTCGCGCTGACGCTCAAAGCATATGCAGTTCCGTTGACAAGCGAGAACTGGGCCGTATTGATGAAGGTGCCATTGATTGGCGTGCCGGTGTTGGTCGCGGTCAGTCTTAGCTGCTTAAGTCCAGCGGTTCCAGCAAGATTCAGGTCTGGGAAATCGATAAACGAGCTACCGAGCGTGTTCGAGGCCGTTGCTCCAGTTAGCGACTGGAAGCTTCCCGATAGCACTGTGGCAGAAACAGTAGTTACGGAATCCAACACTGGGTTGTCAAAGATGTCCTGAACCTGTAGGCGCAGAGTTGGACTGAAAGTTAGACCGCTGGAGATTGTGCTTGGCACATCGCGAGTTAGAACCAACTTTGCGGCGGCAGCATTCTTGATTGTGATTTCACGACTGCTTGTTGAAGTCAGATCCGCAGCGGAGAATCGGAACCTGTAATCACCAGCTACGGTGAGGGTCAGGTTTTCCTTCGGCACGGTCACACTAGAGACACGTGGCGAGAAAGTAAACCCGCCGATGAACTTCTTCACCACGGAATCATTTAGTGCATCTACTGCGTTGACCGCCATCGAAACAGTTGCACTTTGTGAGGTTTGGTTGTTCCAAGCATCCAATAGGCGCACAACAATGTTTGAACTCTGGGTAATACCAGCAGAGACTGAAGTTGGCTGTCCGCTTGCCACGATACCCAGCTGAGTTGGAAGCCCCGGATCGAGACTAAAAGGAACTGTGCTTGGGAAGTGATTGATATAAGGAGTAGCGGAGAAAATCCGCAAACGCACACCGCTTTGAGCAAGGCCAGTGATAGCGACATCGCTGAACGTGGCGACGCCTGCAGAGAATGAGATGAAGCTATTGCCAGAAAGCGAAATCGACGTGCCGACGCTAATGGACAATTGAGCAGATCCTGAGGAGTAGAAACCTGTGTCTACCGGGTTGCCTTCGCCGTCGATTACCCTTGCGACCACTGCTGCAGAGAGGCTGACACCTGCACGCGCTCCAGATGGCTGCTGCACAAAGGTCCAGTTGGTGCCATCACCGTGAGTCAGGGTTAAGGTTTGGCTTACGCTAGCGATGCTAGATGAACTAGCACCTGTAACGG
>CAZZHB010000181.1:1180-1864 GCA_964653615.1 uncultured Aquiluna sp. | reverse complement strand
TGAAGGGGATCAGGCTCATCGAGAAGCCGAGCATGAGGATGTAAATCAACAGGTTTTTGCGATTTAGGCTGTCGCCGGAGTCAATGACCATGCCCCTGGCTGTTTTTGAGAGGGCTGTATGCACCCTATGAGAATAGACCCTCGGCAATTACTTCTGCCCCGGTTACCCCCTTGGGGATTGCGAATGTTGCTGACCCGATTGGCAAAGTCCAACGGTTTAACAGATCCAACTCGGCAAGTCGCAGCTGCATCGGCAGGTACTGCTTCTCGATGTTGCGCTGATAAGCACACCATAAAAGACCAACGTCCATGACGCCTTCTTTGGTAATTTGCGCCTCATAGCTAAAGGGCCTTCGGAAGATTCGCTCTCCGCGTCCTGAGTCTGAGGCCCGACGAATGTGAGCGAATTCAGGTATTACCCTTAGTCCGGCTGGGTTTCTAGCTTCAAAATCCGGAAGGTCAGATTCTTTAGTTCCGGTCAGCGGAGCACCCTCCTTGAGAGTGCGGCCAATGACCTCACCCTTCCCGACGCTGCTGAGCTGATCCCAAGTGTTGAGTTGCATAGCAATGCGCCGAAACACTAAAAGGGTTCCGCCTTGGATCCACTTAGGTCCATCCTTAATCCAGACCACACCATCAAAGTCCGCGCTCTCCAATTTTGGGTTCGCGGTGCCATCGACTTGG
>CAZZHB010000181.1:0-1170 GCA_964653615.1 uncultured Aquiluna sp. | reverse complement strand
ATCAGGTTGCGGTGAGTCACACCCTCCGGGACCATTCCCGGAGTGTGTGCGAATCCAGCCTGGTTCCATCTAACCGTGGCGAACGGGAGCGAATCTCGAACTAGGTTTCTAACCCCGTGGGATAGCACGACTGGGTCATCTGCTGCCACGTGTATCAGCACATCACCGCCGGAAAATTCGTCTTGCAGGGCATCAATTGAGAATGCTGGCAAGTCAATTAATCCCTCTGGCATGCGCTCTTCAATACCTAGTTTCCGGAAAAGGCTGGGGCCAAAACCGACGTATGCGCTAAAACGCGCGGCGCCGATTGCCAACTCCGGGGCTGGATCTGCTAGTACCGGATCACCTGCCGACATTCGGCGGATGTCATCGGTTAGCAAGGACATCCAACGCTGCATATCTTTCAGGGTTGTGCCGGGCAGCATGTCAAGAGCCACCATGTTTGTAACGGCTTGAATCGGAACCTCAATGCCCATCGGATGAGGACCTTCGAAAAAGATTGAGCGGCTAGCGGTCGATGTCTGCGCGCCGCTAGCCGCCAATTGTGTTGCCGAAGTGGCTCCGACTACTGTGCCTGCCGCCGCGGAAACGGCAGCAAAGGCGCCTGAAGTTAGAAAGCCTCTGCGTGAAACCATTTAGTGGTTGTGGTCCTCTTCTGAGTGGTAATTCTCGTCGCCACCGTCAGATGGTTTCGCGACTAGATCCTTGAGGGTTACGTCCTCAGCACCTTCGAAGTCAAGGGTAACCGATAGTACGTCACCTGCGACAATCGCCTGCTTTAGGTTCATCAGCATTACGTGATCGCCACCCATTTCTAGGACATGAGTTTCACCTGGCTCAAGGCTGATGCCTCCCTGCTTCTTCTGCATCACCATCTCACCGCCAGACATAACGATTTCATGGATCTCAACCATCTCGGCAATCTCTGCAGAGCCACCAACCAAGGTGATGGTTTCGGAGGAGTTGTTCTTGACTTCGAAAAAAACGCCGGTCATTCCACCGACGTGGTCTGAGTATTCGGATGCGCGCACCCAGGCACCAGTTATCTCAACGGCAGGGGTTTGGGCACAGCCGGATAGAGCCAAAAGTGGCACAAGGGCGGACAGCAGAAGGGCTTTCGTTCGCTTCATTTTTACCTTCTCTATAAATAAATGTCAGCGGGCTGAGATG
>CAZZHB010000180.1:0-1867 GCA_964653615.1 uncultured Aquiluna sp. | reverse complement strand
GACCCGCTGCTGATTCTAGATAGGTCATCTTTAAGCCTTTCCTACGCCGGTTGAGCGGTTTGCAAATTCTTGGATGTGGTCAATGAAGCCGTACTCGAGAGCTTCCTTCGCAGTGAACCAACGATCACGGTCACCATCAAGCATCACCTGATCTACGGTCTTGCCGGTCTGCGCTGCGGTAATTGAAGCCAGCTGACGCTTCATCGACATGATTAGCTCAGCCTGAGTCTGAATGTCGGAGGCGGTTCCACCAAAGCCACCGTGTGGCTGGTGTAGCAGCACTCGGGTGTTTGGGGTGGCGTAGCGCTTGCCCTTGGTGCCAGAAGACAGCAAGAACTGACCCATCGAGGCGCACATACCGATTCCAACGGTCACAATGTCATTTGGTACGTACTGCATGGTGTCGTAAATTGCCATTCCAGCGGTGATCGAGCCACCCGGGGAGTTGATGTAGAGGAAAATGTCCTTTTCGGAGTCCTCGGCAGCTAGCAACAGGATCTTTGCGCAGATCTCATTGGCATTGTCGTCTCGAACTTCACTGCCCAACCAGACGATACGGTCCTTGAGCAACCTGTCAAAAACGCCGTGACCTAGATTCTGTGGCTCTGCCATCGCAACTCCTTAGCTAACAAGAGTCAAAGATAGCTGCGGTTTTACAAAAACTTAGGCATGTTCGCCGAAGGCGTTAGCCTTCGACCGAGACCTTGTTGCCCTTTGCGTCGGTAATCTCAGCGTGAGCGACCAGCGCGTCCACTGCCTTGCGGCGGGAAAGCTCGTCAACAAACATCGGAACCTGTCCGGCGTTGGCAACCTGCTTGATGAATTCGTTTGGATCCATGCCGTAGTTGCGGCTCTGGAAAGCCAGGTACTCAATGAGTTCCTGGTCCTCGACCTTGATACCCTCGGCATCCACCACAGCGTCGAGCAAAAGCTGGACGCGGAAGTTCTTCTCGGTCTCTTCCTGAACCTCAACGCGGTGTGGGTCATCCATGGCCTTGCCCTCGTTTTCGAGGTGGTGGTCAACTTCGCGCTTTACTGCCTCGTCGGAAACCGGAATCTTTGCCTTCTCAACTAGCTGGTCAACAATCTGGTCGCGAGCCTGAAGAATCTGCTTGCGAACAAAGTTCAACTCAAGCTTCTTCTCAATGTCAGCCTTAAGCTCATCGATGGTGTCGAACTCGCTTGCTAGCTGGGCAAATGCGTCATCAGCCTTTGGCAGCTCGCGCTCCTTGACGGCGTTTAGCGTCACTGTTACCTCAGCCTCGCTGCCAGCCTGGTCGCCACCGACGAGCTTGGAGCGGAAGGTGGTGGTCTCGCCTGCGGTCAGGGTCTCAAGTGCCTCATCGATACCATCAAGCAACTGACCGGAGCCGATCTCGTATGAGATGTCCTTTGCGGTGTCAATCTGAGTGCCACCGATGGATGCCGAAAGATCAATTGAGGTGAAATCGCCAGACTTTGCCGGACGATCAACATTCTTCAAGGTGCCAAAACGTGCACGCAGTGCGTCTAGCTCGGTCTCAATGTCCATCTTGGCAATCTTGACCGCGTCAACCTTGACCTTTAGCCCCTTGTACTCAGGGAGCTTGAACTCTGGACGAACCTCAACCTCTAGCTCAACAACCAAATCGTTCGCTGGCTCTTGGGCGTTAGGAGCGCTCTTGATGTCTGCCTGCGGAGTGGAAAGTGGCTTTAGGTTCTCCTTGATAAGAGCCTCACGGTAAAAGTCATCTAGACCGTCGTTTACCGCCTGAGCGATGATGGCATCCTTGCCAACGCGCTGGTCCAGGATGGTTGCCGGAACTTTGCCCTGTCTAAATCCAGGAATGTTCACCTGGGAAGATACGGTCTCGTAAGCCTTTTCCAG
>CAZZHB010000179.1:1789-1876 GCA_964653615.1 uncultured Aquiluna sp. | reverse complement strand
CATCGAAAGTGCACGAATCATTTTTTCCGCCATTCGTTCGCCAAAGAACAAAAGTGCAATTGCGACACCAAATGAGAAGATGCCGAG
>CAZZHB010000179.1:0-1779 GCA_964653615.1 uncultured Aquiluna sp. | reverse complement strand
AAAAACAGACCAAAAACCGGCAGCCAAATCATGAGATTTTTCGTGGCCTTTGGAAGAGCGAGAGATTGCTTCAGTTCATAATCGGCAGCGCGTGAATCTCGCTCCAGAGCGCTTAGTTCAATAAGTGCGTCTTTCAAAGGTGCGCCGACTCTGCTGGCGAAATCCCAAATGCCGAAAAATTCCGCAGTTTGCCGCTGCATCCTTTGCGCACCCGCCAAATCCGGAACCAAGGCACTTGGAACTCCTGCCTCCAAAAGCGCAATTGCCTTACCAGTGACGCTCAAGCTGCTACCGTCCCAGGTTCACCAGGAATAGCAACTTCTTGGACTTCGAGTTCGCCCTTGTTCATCGCAAGTTTTCCCAAGCTTGCGATATGTCGCCTAGGTGATTTATCCAACTGAATTACCCAGTCAATCGCACCAAGTGCCAACTGTGAAGTTAGCTCTGCTGATATGCCTGCAAGCAATCCAAGAACAATCAAACGTTTTGGTATTTGGTTGAAACGATCGGCGTGAATGGTTGCACCGGAACCGCGGTGACCATTGTTCATTGCCTGCAGCAATAGCGCCAGCTCGCTGCCGCGAGCTTCTCCGACTATCACTCGATCTGGTCGCATTCTAAGCGCTTCGATTAGTAACTCTTGAGTGGTGATTCTGCCTTTACCCTCAATGTTGGCTTTTCGCTCAAGCAGAGTTATCGAAGGTATTGGTGGATGCAGTTCCGGCAACTGCTCAATCACAATGCTTCGATCATTGGTTTGCTGCAGCATCGCAGACAAAAGGGTTGTTTTTCCAGAACCGGTTGAACCGAAAATTAGAAAATTCTCTTTGCGAAGAATTACTCCCTCTAAAAATGCTAGCTGTGCTTTTGAGAACATTTGAACTTCCAAAAGGTGAGTAAGTAGCACCCTCGCCTTTGGATGTTTTCTAATGGTGAGCATCGGTAGCTCTGCGACTGCCGATTGCAAAACCGCGTGAAAGCGGAAATTCTCAATCACGAAGTCTCCGATAGGAACAGAAAGATCAACTCTTCCGCCGGCACTCATTGCCAGCTGCATTAGCAGTTGGTTTAGCTCTGCGTCGGTGTCAAAGGGATTTGCACATTTTTCTAAACCCTTGCCCACGTCCAGGTAGCTTTGCTTAGAACCAATTAGCAGCAAGTCTGTGAGATTTGGCAATTCCAAGAGTCTTCGAAGCGGTCCGGGAATCTCAGTTAGCAATGACATGCATCAAAGCATCGAGAAATGGCAGCTTGGAGAAATCAGGATTAGAAAAACTGTGGAAAAAAAGGGGCGGGAGGGTTTGGGGGGAAACCTGCCGCCATCGTCTTGGACATTGGGGGGAAGGTCTTGACACTGCTGGAAAACCAGCCGAAATTAGTGTACGGGGATCCGAATAAACACTGTCCCCCATTTAAGGGAAATTTGCCAAAAAGATTTCTGGCTGATTTCTAGGCCAAAATCCTCTGGCATTATTGAGCGGGTCAACATCTGGAGGACAACGATGTCTGTTGAACATGAAATTGCTAATTTGCTGCACGAAACCAGGCGTTTCGAGCCATCAAAGGAGTTCGTAGCCGGCGCTATTGCAAAGCCTGAGCTCTACGCCCAAGCCAAGGCAGATCGCCTTGATTTCTGGGCCCAACAAGCCAAAAACCTGCACTGGCACAAGCCCTTCACCAAGATCCTTGACTGGTCCGAAGCGCCCTTTGCCAAGTGGTTCCACGACGGTGAGCTCAATGTCAGCTACAACTGCCTAGATCGCCACGTTGAGGCTGGTT
>CAZZHB010000178.1:926-1877 GCA_964653615.1 uncultured Aquiluna sp. | reverse complement strand
TCCTGGCAATGGCGCTGGGGAAAACGGCACGTTTTCTTCTGCGTCTTGTTAGGCGCGGCGGAGGATCTGCGCTACCGGGAACCATCGCGGCTGCGATTCAGCCAAAACTTCTTGAGCGTGCTATTCAATCCGCCCCACAGGGGCTTGTTGTCGTTAGCGGCACCGCTGGAAAATCCAGCACCACGAATCTGATTGTTTCGCTGTTGCGCGCCCATGGTTTGAAGGTTTTTACAAATCCATCAACCGCAAATATCAAGCAGGGGTATTACTCCTCCATCCTGCAGTTTGCAAATCTTAGGGGTCAGATTGACGCCGATATCGTCGTCCTGGAATGGGACGAAGGGCACGGCGCAGCGCTAGCCAAAGAGCTAAAGCCGCGGCTAAGCGTCATCACAAATGTTCTATCCGACCAACTCGATCGCTTTATTGACCCCGTCTTTGTTCAGGAAAAGCTTTCGGAGATTATCAACAACTCCACGACCGTGATAGCCAATCGGGACGATAAGAATGTGGCACAGATTGCCTCGGTGCATCCAGATTGCTTCGGATTTGGTCTTACGGGGGAGCTGGTCGAGTCAGGACCTAGCTATGCCATCAATTTCGGTGAACACCCAGAGCTTTCCGCATCGGCACTGGTAAAAGCAGCTACTGCAGAGCGCTTGCTTCTTATGCTCAAGGGCCTGGATCTAGAGATCGCTGGGAATTTCGAGAACCTATCTCAGGCAATGAATACAGCCGCCGCTGTTCTGGCCGTTGACTCACTAATTGAGATTGATCGAGAACTGGTGACGCAAACCATTGAAGCGCTTCCGCCGGTTTTTGCCAGGGACGAAATGGCCTTGATTCGAGACCGCTCGGTAAGGCTCATGTTGGTCCAGAATCCAACTAGTTTTCAGTGGAATCTGGATAAGTTCAAAACCACACCGCATCCGCTGATGATTATGGCTGGTC
>CAZZHB010000178.1:486-916 GCA_964653615.1 uncultured Aquiluna sp. | reverse complement strand
TCAACGCGCACGAATTGGCCCTGCGTCTTCACTACGCCGGTGTGCATGTTCACAGGGTTGAACCGAAAATCGATGAGGCAAATGAACATTTCGCTTTACTTTCGGGATCTGAGCCGACCATAGTTTTCTCCGCGGATGCCATGCGTCGAACCAGAAGGTACTTGGGGTTAGCCAAATGATCACGCTTGCAAGCTTCAGACCTGAGTACTTTGATAACAACGGAGATCAATCCAATCTGTCGGTTTTGAGCTCACACCTAGTTGCGCTTGGCGCTGAGGTAACTATTTCGACTGAATGTCTAGGCGCCGACTTCTTGTTGATTGGCGACAGTTCAATTGCGACTCATGCACATTTTGAAACAGAACTGCTTACCTTGCTGCCTGAGCTTCAGCGTCGCTTGGCTGGTGGAAAGCCAACTCTCCTGGTTGGA
>CAZZHB010000178.1:0-476 GCA_964653615.1 uncultured Aquiluna sp. | reverse complement strand
TTGCCCCACTGCTTGGGTTTTCAATGAAACATGGGGAGCGATCTTCGAAGTTTGTGAAGGTAAACATTTCGGGTCACGAGGTAATTGGTTACCACAACTCAACAGTGCTAGAACCTCGTTTTATCGTTACCGGTGCTTTTGTCGGCACAACACTATTCGGACCTCTTTTGGCAAAGAATCCAAGTGTGTTGAAGACTGTTGTCAGCGCACTAGGTTTGGTGCTCTCTGGTGAGTATTTCGAAGAGAGTGAGAGACTTGCGAACCTGGTTCGCGAGTCAACTACCTTTTAGATAGATCCTCGGACTGGTCGTGCCAGGAGATAGTGATCGGTTCAAGCTTGCTCTTGTTGGCATTGCCGTGGTGAGCGCAGAATAGAAGCTCACCGGTCTCTAGCTCAACTCGGATGTACGCCTGAGCACCGCAAACGTCACAACGATCTGCGGCTACTAGGCGAGAGGTTTCTTTTAGATCTTCCA
>CAZZHB010000177.1:0-1881 GCA_964653615.1 uncultured Aquiluna sp. | reverse complement strand
ATGGTTTGGCTTCAATCATCTCTATATAAATTTGTTCTTTAGCAACCTGATCAACCAACGCACCTAAGTTCTCAGGCGGATCGTAAAGATCTTGGTAATTCGACCTGGTTTCACTGGGCGTAGTTGGCACAACATCGTCAGCCGTCGGGGAGCATCCCGACAGCAGCAGAAGAGCCGCTAGAGCCGCTACTGTTCTTCGTTCCATGCCGCGTCCTCGTCAAAGCGAGATCCGTATTGAGTCTCGGTGTATGCAGTGTTGGGAGTGAATATCTCCTTCATTCATGACCTCAGTCGATGGCTTGCTTACCGAAGTCGCAGGCGGACTTACCACCTGGATACCGAATAGCGCTTTTAGGAACTTGAACATTAGAACCCCCTTTGATTAGAGGCCAAGCTATGTCACCCCTCTGACATTTATAGATGTCAGAAGGGTGAGCGAGCATTGCCTGGACGAACGGGGAAAATGTCTAAGCGATCTTTTGGAAGTTTTATTGCTGCAGTTTTGGGCCAGGTGGCATTTGCTGCATTTCGTGGCTATAAAGAAAAAAGACATCAGCTAGAGGGGGAATACCGCAGTGCCCTAAGGGGTGCTCAGCAGGAAAAAGCAGCAGAGCAGGCCGAATACGAGGCCTATGTTGCAACACTCCCCAAGCTCAGTGGTGACGGGTCCTTTGGTTTGGTTGCTGACACTGCAACGGGTGACAAGTTTGCCCTAGAGGCATTTACCACCTACCTAGACATCATGCATCAAGGCGAGCAGGTTCTCACGGCAGTCCTAATCGCCGAGACTATTGCTACTCCAGCCTTTATCGCGGTGGAGCTGAGCCAGGCTCACGTCGGTTTGATTAGCACTAAGGACTCTGAGCCAATTCTCGAGGCTATGGGTGACTCAATTGGCAAGGTCACTTGCAATGCGAAACTGCGCAGACTTAACTACGGTGATACATATCAGTTGCTACTGGATGTGAAGCTACCGGTTGAATTTGAGGGGGACTCGCCATGTGTGGATTGATTGCTGGGTTAGTTGTTCTCATTGTTGTGATTGGCTCTGCCAGCAGCTGGCTTGAGCAAAACCCATGGGGTTCACTGCTGATTCCGGTATCGATCGGTCTGATTGCGGCCGTTTGGTATCTGCTCAGAAAGAGCAAGATCGAAAACAACATGATTGCCATGGAGCGCATCGCGGATGAGCTCGAGGTCATCGTCAAAGACTTTGCCGATATCGATGGCTTCTTGGCTCTTCGCAAAGGTGAAAAGGCTATCTACCAGCGAGACGAAGTGCAGCTTCGTGAATACAAAGGCACCGGTTCGAGCTACAAGGGCGGCAATGCCGGAGTAATCATTCGGGCCACCGACAACGTTGGCTTCACCCTAGGTGGTTCTCAAGGATCGCTCACCCCAAACCCAGAAGAGCAAACCATCATCGACACCGGCACCGCGATCTTCACCAACCAAAGAATTCTTTTTGCGGGTCCAAACCACGCTCGCGAGTGGGAGTTTGACAAACTAATCAACTTTCAAACCGGGGACAACGGCTTTGTTGCTGACCTGGCGGTCAGCAACCGAACCAGAGTTTCCGCCCTAGCTGCCGACAGCGCTACTGGCATCACCCCTGGCATCATGGCCTCTATTTGTATTGAGCTATTCAAAGACGGCGAAGAGGAGGCAAGGGTCGTCGCTCAAGAACTAATCGCAGACATTCGCAAGAAGGCCGCGGACCTAAGGGCCAAATAACTCGTTTACTAAGGCTAAGAAGATGAATCGGATTGTGATGGCTCATAACCCTTCAGAAAACCTGAGACCATCTTGAAGCTGGCCTCGCTGCCATCATCGGGGTGATAAGTCCAGGACCTCTCAATTGCCTAGCGATCTGCTTCATCC
>CAZZHB010000176.1:0-1887 GCA_964653615.1 uncultured Aquiluna sp. | reverse complement strand
TTGAATCGACAAAAGCTCTCGCCAACTCTGCTTCGCTTGGGCTAACTCGCTCTGCAATTGAGCAAGGTCATCGGCGAATGGCTTATTGGATTCCGATGCCAAAGCCGAGTCCAACGCGGCCTGGCTAAGGCCCAGGCAGAAAGCGCTTTGGAGCAGTAGGAACCTAGGCCTCATTCTGGAGAAGAAGTTGCTTACATCTCGCGTCAGCACATAGTCTTCGGAAAGCCTTAGTCCAGCAAAGCGAATGGTTCCGGAACTGGTTGCATTCAGCGCCAGCAAACCCTCAGCTGGCTTGATCGAGATGCCCTCAAATGAGAGTTCGGTGGCAAACAAAACTCTCTCACCGGTCTCAGGCTCTCTTGCGGCAAACACCACGAGGGTGTCCTCGTAGAGGTTTGAAGCCCAAGGAACGACGCCTTCAATGACATACTCATCGCCAACCTGCTGGAAGGTGATTGGAAGCAGCTCCTTGCCGGAGCGATCTGCCAGGGCAGTTGCCAATGCAGTAGAGCCGATGCGCTCACCGGCAAGCAGTTCCGGCAGCAGGTTTTCGCGCAGAAAGCTGGAACCAAAGCGATCGACATACTCTAGGGTCATGCGGTGCGACCAGGTCACAAAGGCAGAAGACAGGCACTGGTTTGCAAGTTCAAAAATGACATCGGCGCTTCCCTCGATCGGAGTCGAGCTGCTACTCAGTCCAGAATCCAGAACTCCACTTGCGGCAACACCCGACAAAAAGCCGCGAAGGTTGGTGGCTTTCTGGTCAGTCTCCGCTGGGTCCCCAATTGAAGGAACCAAGTTTGTGGTGGTCATGATTAGCCGAGCTCGTGGATGCGGCTAACCGGGGTGTCAACAATCTCACGAGCGCGAAGCACTGCCTCTTCGCTTTCGCCGTCGTAGAAGCAAAGGCACTTGACCATGTCCTCACGCACATAGGTGCGCAAAAACTTCACGTCCTGAATACCGGCGTATAGCGGAGACTTTTCCTTCTTACGAGTTAGGTACTTGTCCATGGTTAGACCCTCTGGGAAGTCCCACTCCACCAAATACTGCCCCTTGGGCTTTAGCTTCTTGATGTCCTCTAGCTCAGCACCAACCAGGCGAACCTGGGCCAGGTCAAAGAGGTTGAAGCCGGCTTCGGAAATCTTGCTGCGGAGTGAATCGATCTGGTCAGCCTCCAGAACAGCAAAAACCTTCTTGCCATCTTTGGTCACCTGAGACTCGATCAACTCGGCGTCACCCGTCAATGAGTCGCTTAGCTTCTGAAGAAACTGGGTTACTTCGAGGTCTAGGTTTTCAAGTTCTGCAACAAACAGCATTTGGGTTCTCCTGGGATCGATGGAAAAAGATTTCCATGGTTGTAGCCCACACTCAAATTTGTTACTAACCGTTACTTTTGGAACGTAATCAATTTCCCAAGCGGACAAATGCTTGCTTTACTTCTAGTTATGAGCATCACTGCAGACCAGTTCAAAGAGTTCTTCCGACACCACGCCAGCGGAGTATCGCTGGTCACCGTATTCGACAAAGACCGCACTCCATTTGGCTTTACTGCAAGCTCGCTGGCTTCCCTAAGTGCCGAACCGGCATACGCAACCGTTAACCTCGCGGCCAACACCAGCACCTCAAAAATCGTGGAGGTTGGTTCCAGGGTTGCAATCCACACCCTTTCGCTGGAAGAACTGGCACTGGCAAAAGAACTAGCCGGACCCAGAGAAGAGCGTTTTAGGTCAGACGGCTGGAACCTTGAAGGTCTGGCACCGGAGAACCAGAAAGCCTCGGCCATCTTGCGCGGTGAGGTGGCAGAAATTCACAAGGTTGCCGAGAGCTTGATCATTGTGGTCAAAGCTAATGAGACTGAGCTGCGGCAGTTCCCAGAATCGCCGC
>CAZZHB010000175.1:0-1894 GCA_964653615.1 uncultured Aquiluna sp. | reverse complement strand
CATGCAGTCGCAATTAGTCTCTCCCGATAATGCCGATGGTTGATTGAATCACAGGCGTGAGCTTCTTACCCAAGGCTTCGTGGAACATCGATAGTGGGAATTCATCATCCAACACAGCATCGGTCATCTCCGAACCAGTGCCATGCAGTGGTACTTCACGCTTTGCCCATCTCGAGCCCTGGTGCGGTGCCAGCCACTTGCTGACCAAGTCGTAGGCTGCGAGCCAGTGCACAATCTTTGGTCGGTCAATGCTGTCGAAGTAGAGCTTGTTCACCTCGTCGGAAAGCTCCACCACCATGTCTGGCAGCTCTTTCCAGTCGATCGCCAGCTGGGTGTCGGTCCAGTGGATCACTCGACGCTGGTGCAGGTAGGCAAACAGGAACTGTCCGGCAACCGAGTCATAGTTCTTCTTTCGGGTGCCAGAGAGCGGGAATCTGAAGATTCGGTCAAACAGCACCGCATACTGCACCAGACGCGCATGCTTGCGAGTTTCAGGATCTGCAGTCTCATCGCGCATGATTGCAACCGACTCGCGGAACGCTGTCAGGTCGCAGCGCAGCTCCTCAAGGCCGTAAAGGAAGAACGGCATGCGCTGCTTGATCATGAATGGGTCAAACGGTAGATCCCCACGCATGTGAGTACGGTCGTGAATCAAATCCCACATCACGAAGGTCTCCTCAGCAAGCTTCTGGTTTTCCAAAAGCTCCAAGGCATCCTGCGGCAACTCAAGCTTGGTCACCTCTGCGGCAGCGCGAAGCACTTTCCTAAATCGAGCGGCTTCACGGTCTGCAAAGATGCCACCCCAGTTGAAATCCGGCAGCTTTGGCGAGGAGCCCTCAGGGGCATCGGCTGCCAGTCTTGGAGTTACGGCAACCGATTCCGGAAACAACACCGCAGAGTTGGTTTGGTACCCCGGGGTGAAGTCGTAAAAGCGGATTGGAACAAAGGCTGGATTGGTGTACTTGGTCTCAAGTTCGGCCACAAAGTCAGGCCAAATGATTTCTAAAACCACTGCCTCCACCAGGCGGTCGGTTGAGCCGTTCTGGGTGTACATCGGGAAAACCACGACGTGAGGCACACCGGCTTCACGGTGCTGCTGCGGCTGCAGGGCATCTAATGATTCATAGAAGTCTGGTACTCCAAAACCAGAGTTGCTCCAGGCTTCAAAGTCCTTGGCGCAAGCATTTAGGTACTTGGCATCGTGGTGCAATTTTTCACTGAGGGACCGAAGGGCTCCGGCAATTCCAGCAACGGCAATTGCACAAATTGCATGCACCGACTTTTCTGGGATGCTGCCATCGTGGATTTGGTGCCCTCGCAGGGTCAGCGCAGCTGATTTGATTGCTGCCCACTCTGCTGACTTCGAAATTTCTAAAGCATTGAGCTCGCCTACGGCAGAAACCGACATGCAATCCTCCTTGATTACAAACAGCTCTAATTGAGCAACTCCCACAATTCTAAGTCCGAACCAAGGATCCTCTTATCGTGGCGTAATCTTTGGGCATGAGTGATTTGAATGCGGTTGGAGATCAGGACAACTGGATTTGCTGGCTATGTGATAAGCCGGTAGATCCTGACCTGTCGGTCAACAATGATCAGGGTCCAAGTGTCGATAGCTACGGTGCCGTGCGCGTTAAAAAGGGCGCTGACTTTGTGGAGCGTCTGGCTCACCGTCAATGCAACACCATGAAGGGGAAGATCTCTCCGGTGGTGCCATGGTCCAAGGACTTGCTGGTGGTGGACCCCTCTCCAATATTTGAGACGGTTGAGCGACTTCGCAAAAAAGGTGGTCGCGAGATTATTGCCAGATGTCCAGATCAGCGCGATGCCGAGCAGGCTTCAGAGTGGTTGCTGGATCGAGTTTCTCGCCTGGCTCCCGAGCTGAGACTTGAGA
>CAZZHB010000174.1:0-1904 GCA_964653615.1 uncultured Aquiluna sp. | reverse complement strand
GGCCCACACGCCAGCCATGGTTTTTCAGTTGCTGGTCGCCTCGATTGGAGTGGCGAGCTTTGGCGGTGAGTTTGGCGAAGCGCTAATTGGGGTAGCGCTGTTGGTGCCGGCAACCGTGGTTTTTATTTTTCTGTTTGGTAAAGACGTCAGAGAAAAGTTTCAGCGTTAGCTGATTCGCTTTAGCAACATTGAGACGTGACCGGTGGTCTTGACCTGGTAGTAGGCCTCCACGACGTTGAAGTTCTCGTCAACAATCGCGGTTGAGCGCAGCACTCCCTCGTAGGTTCTGCCATAAAGGGTCTTGACGCCGTATGCACCGTATGCCTTGTGGGCGACCAAGTCTGGGTCGCTTAGCAGAGGGAAAGTTAGTTGCTGGGCATCTTCAAAGTCTTTGAGCTTGGCAGGGGAATCAGGGGAGATGCCAATTACCTGGTAGCCGGCTTTTGTGAATTCCGAAATTCGGTCTTGGAAGTCGGCTGCTTCTTTTGAGCAACCCGGAGAACCGGCTGCTGGGTAGAAGTAAAGGATGGCTTTTTGGCCCTTGAGCGTCTCTGATGAGAACACCTGTGAGTTTTGATCTAGAAGAGCGAATGCTGGAGCCTGGGACCCCTCAACCAAACGGAATTCCTGATCACCCATCTAATCCTCACCTTCCTGAGACAAGGCTAAGGGGCAAATCTGAATGATTTCTGAAAGTTCGCCCTAAGCGATGCTAGCCACAAATATTTGTTGGCATTGTTGAACCACAGAATTGGTTGAAGTCGGTATCTGGCATTAGGTTACAAGTGACAGAAGTCATGGGAATTGGGGTTGAGTATGTTCAAGCGTTGGTTAGCGGTAGCTGCGACGACACTCTTGGCCGTGGTGGCACTGGTAACACCAGCTGCGGCAGCCATCCAGAACTATCAGGAGTCCCCAGCCGATACCTTCACTCGCGCTGGCACCCCATCAAATTTCAACGCACTTAACGTCTCCTACGCTGAATTCTCAGAGGCTCCGGACTTTCACTACTTCTACATCGACTTTGCGTCACCAGTAGAGGCTGACCAGTTTGATGACGGCCTCGGCTCTTGGGCCATGGTGATGATCGACATCAACAACGACGGCAACGAGGATTACCGAATTGAGACCGGCTTGGAGACCCTGGAGGGAAACTACGGGTCTCCTGCCTACATCCACGATGTGAATCGTGACCGCGAAGTTTCTGGCTGCTCGGCGGTCTTTTTCACCAACCTCACCGACCGTGCCGAATGGGTTGGATTCAAGCTTCCATACAACTGTCTGAAACTACCCAAGACCTTCGGAATTCAGGGCTATTCGGATTACATCGAAGATGACAATCAAGCCTTCGACTTTGTGCCAGAGAGCAGTTTCTTCAGGGTCACCCACAAGCTGGCCCCCAGCAGCTCTGTGACAGGGCTGGAGCTGCCATCAGTGGCGCCGCAAGCGCTCTACACCGTAAACAGCCCAGGTGCTGCCCCAGCAGATCTGGTGGCCCGAAGCCCTCAGGTGGTGAAGTCGGTCGTCACTGTGTTTTGTGGTCAGGGACTTGGCACCGGTTGGGCCGCCAATGTGACCATTCCCGCGTCGGCTGTAAGACAGGGTATGAATACCTTCCTGGTCACCAACCATCACGTGGTGGCAGACTGCATCGCGGCTGGCGAAGTAACGCTCACCGACAACGCGGGTAATTCTGCAGTTGGATACATCGTCTCTGCCGATGAAGCTAAAGACCTTGCCGGCATCTACACCAAGATGAAACTGCCCACTCTGAGTTTCCGAGGCGAACGCCCCGCCCAGGGTTGGTGGGTTGGAGTGCTTGGTTCTCCAAGAGGACTGGATGGTTATTTGACCACTGGATTAGTTTCCAAGGTTGTCTCTGACGGCAGCGAATTTGGAGTATC
>CAZZHB010000173.1:0-1939 GCA_964653615.1 uncultured Aquiluna sp. | reverse complement strand
CTGCTAGGGATTGATCGCAAAGACCAAAAGGCCCGGCAAGCGCAGTGGGCAAGAAACTACGAATTCTTTGGCGCTCCGGTTTCGCTCTTCATCTTCACCCACTCCGGACTTGGCGAATACTCGGTGTCCGATGCTGGATTGTTTATGCAGAACCTAATGCTGTCGGCTCATGCTCACGGGCTCGGAGCTTGTGCACAGGGAGCAAGTGCGCTTTGGGCAGATGCGGTTCGCAAAGAATTTGAAGTTCCTGAGGGTTACAAACTACTTTGCGGCATCGCCCTTGGTTACCCAAGCGATCACAAGGTAAACAGCTTCAAAGCCGACCGATTGCCAATCAGCGACATCAAACTCAAAGCCAAATGATTGATTTTCAAGACCCCCAGTTTATAGCCGATCCCTATCCGCAGCTTGCTGAGCTTAGGAGGTTTGGCAAGCCGGTTTGGCATGAAGACTTGGGTGTCTTTTTGGCAGCCACCCATGCCGATGCCAATGCAGTATTACGCAATCGCTCGCTGGGTCGAATCTTCAAACCTAAAGAACCAAGCGACCAGTGGGACACCTTCAACTGGCTGCACGCCGATTCAATCCTAGATTCCGAACCACCAAAACACGCCAGGCTTCGCTCGCTGGTGATGAAGGCCTTCAACCCAAAGCGCATCGAAAGCATGCGGCCGGATGTTGAGCGCATCACCCAGGGCTTACTCGATGACATCGAGCACAAACTCTCGCAAACCGGTGAGTTTGATTTGATTGCCGACTTCGCGGAGCCACTACCGGTGAAGGTAATTGCTTCGATGCTGGGCTTCCCAGACGAGGATGAGCACCTGCTCAGGCCTTGGTCGCAGGCGATCGTAAAGATGTATGAGGTTTCACCAACAGACCAGGACAAAGAAGAAGCGCAAAAAGCCTCCGCAGAGTTTGCCGACTACGTTCACTCGCTAATGCTTTTGCGCAAGAAGAATCCTGGACCTGACCTAATCACCGATCTCGCCTTGGTTGAAGAAGATGGCGAAAAACTAAATGCCCATGAGCTAATCGCGACATGTGTGCTGCTGCTTAACGCCGGGCACGAAGCCAGCGTGAACGGCTTTGGTAATGGTTTTGTGGCAGCGCTTGGAGACCAAGAGCAGATGGCACTGCTCAGAGAGAGCCCAGATCAGCATGCTGGCACCGCCATCGATGAGTTCTTGAGGTTTGATGCTCCGCTGCACCTCTTTGAGCGCACCGCCACCGCCGACACCGAAATCGGTGGCGTGGAGATATACAAGGGTCAAAAGATTGCGGCACTTTTGGGCAGTGCGAATCGAGACGAAACGGTGTTTGAGAATGCCGATCAGTTGGATCTGACTCGTGACCCAAACCCTCACATCGGTTTTGGGGCAGGAATTCACTTCTGCATCGGTGCACCGCTGGCTCGCATGGAGATGACGACATCGCTACCGATGCTGATGAAGGCACATCCAAAGATTGAATTAGCTAGTGAGCCAAAGCGCAGACCAACTTTTGTATTGCGCGGTTATGAAGCGGTGTTTGTAACCGGCTAGCCCTTGGTTGAACCGAGCGTCAGTCCTGATACGAACTGCTTTCTCAGCACGAAGAACACCAGAAGCGTCGGTATCGCGGCAATCATCGCACCAGCTGCCAACAAGTTGTAGTCGGTCACGAATTCACCCTGCAGTCGACCAAGTGCCGAGGTGATTGGGCGCTTGTTGTCGCTGGACATCAAAACCAGTGCCCAGAAGAAGTCGTTGTAGATCCAGGTGGTCATCAATACCGCAAGCGATGCTAGCGGTGGTCGAAGTAGCGGCAGCATCACCTTGAAGAAGTGGGTGAATACCGATGCTCCGTCAACCTGAGCCGACTCCGAAATCTCTTTCGGGATGGTCTTCATGTATGAGCTGAGCACGAAGGTGGCAAAGCCCATTTGGAAG
Source organism: uncultured Aquiluna sp. (assembly GCA_964653615.1). GTDB lineage: Bacteria > Actinomycetota > Actinomycetes > Actinomycetales > Microbacteriaceae > Aquiluna. The sequence continues at coordinate 8 of CAZZHB010000173.1, read as the reverse complement.
GCAACGTG
>CAZZHB010000172.1:0-1939 GCA_964653615.1 uncultured Aquiluna sp. | reverse complement strand
TCGCATTTTCTGGCGGTCTCGACACCTCAGTTGCGGTCGCGTGGATGCGCGAAAAGGGTGCGATTCCATTCGCCTATACCGCAAACCTAGGTCAGTATGACGAGGACGACATCGACTCGATCCCCTCGCGTGCCACCGAGTACGGTGCTGAGGCGGGTCGTTTGGTCGACTGCCGCGAGTCTCTAGCCGAAGAGGGTCTGGCAGCTATCGCATGTGGCGCTTTCCACATCAGGACCGGTGGCAAGGTTTACTTCAACACCACCCCCCTAGGGCGCGTGGTTACTGGCACCCTGCTGGTGCGTGCCATGCGCGAGGACGGCGTTGAAATCTGGGGCGATGGTTCAACCTACAAGGGCAATGACATCGAGCGCTTCTATCGCTATGGGTTGCTAGCAAACCCAAACCTTAAGATCTATAAGCCTTGGCTTGATAACGACTTTGTTTCCGAGCTTGGTGGTCGCCACGAGATGAGCGAGTGGCTACAGGAGCGCAAACTCCCCTACCGCGCCAGCAAAGAGAAGGCCTACTCAACCGACGCCAACATGTTAGGCGCTACCCACGAGGCCAAGTCACTGGAGTTTTTGGACACTTCGTTCGAGATTGTTGAACCGATTATGGGCGTCAAATTCTGGGACCCAAGCGTCGAGATCAAAACTGAAGATGTGAAGATCACCTTTAGTCAGGGTCGACCAGTGGCGATCAATGGCAAGACGCTTGCCTCGGCGGCAGATGTGATTATGGAAGCCAATGCGATTGGTGGCCGTCATGGTCTTGGCATGAGCGACCAGATCGAGAACCGCATTATCGAGGCTAAGAGCCGTGGCATATACGAGGCCCCTGGCATGGCTCTGATACACATCGCTTACGAGCGTTTGATGAGCGCGATTCACAACGAGGACACCATTGCGAACTACCACGCCGAGGGTCGACGCATGGGCAGATTGTTGTATGAGGGTCGCTGGCTTGACCCGCAGACCCTGATGCTTCGTGAGTCGCTAATGAAGTGGGTGGCCAGTGCCATCAATGGTTCCGTGACTTTGCGCCTGCGTCGCGGCGATGACTACACGATCTTGTCCACCGAGGGCGAGAACTTTAGCTACCACCCGGAGAAACTCTCCATGGAGCGCACCGAGGACGCTGCCTTCGGTCCAGCCGACAGAATCGGCCAACTAACCATGCGAAACCTAGATATTCAGGACACTCGCCAAAAGCTCGATCTATACCGCAAGCAGGGTCAGATTGAGGGCGGACAGTTTGAGCTCACATGAGCACCCACATCTCGGCTAAGCCAGGTGAGATTGCTGAGGTAGTTCTGCTACCTGGTGATCCGCTCAGGGCTAAGTGGATTGCTGAAAACTTGCTCAAAGATGCAGTGTTGTATTCCAGCGTCCGTAACATGTTTGGCTTTACTGGAACATACCAGGGGCAGCGCATCTCGGTGCAGGGCACCGGAATGGGCGCACCTTCAATCGGAATCTACGGGTATGAGCTGTTCCATGACTACGGAGTGCAAACTGCAATTCGCGTTGGAACCTCAGGCGGGCTAGCGCCAACCAAATTGCGTGATGTAGTTATCGCCATGGCTGCCTCTACAGATTCAGCCATCAATCGCAGGGCAACCAATGGCTTGGACTTCTCCCCTATTGCCAACTTTGAGCTTCTTGAGAAGGCAGTAGCCAAAGCTCGTTCGATGGACATCAGCTTCCACGTCGGCGGGGTTGCCTCCGGTGATCTCTTCTATGACGAAACCGATTCGCTCGAGCACTGGAAAAAACTAGGCATCTTGGCGTTGGAGATGGAGACCAGTCAGCTCTACACCTTGGCAGCGCGCTTCAATCGCAGGGCACTGTCGATTCTCACCGTATCTGACCTAATGGATGGCTCTGCCTCGACTTCCGCCGAGGAGCGCGAGACCGGCTTTAGAAATATGGTCGAAATA
>CAZZHB010000171.1:655-1940 GCA_964653615.1 uncultured Aquiluna sp. | reverse complement strand
CGCTTGGTTTGCAACTCGAGCAGTAGTCTCCGCCAGCGTCGGAGGCTCACAACCCTTGCGCTCGCAAACAATTCCGGCTGCCACCGCAGCAATCTCGGCGGCTCTTTGCAAATCACCAAGTGACAACCTAGCCAAACGAGCAATTGGGTCAGCGCCCAAACCGTCTAGCAAATCAAGTTCTGCGAGCAGATTGGCCATGAAGGTATCGCCGGCACCAACTGTGTCAACCAGGGTTATCTTTGGTGCAGCTGCGTGCAGCTTTGCACCATTCAAATAAAGCGTCGCGCCTTCGCCACCTCTGGTGATGACAACCAACTTGCCGCCTTGGCTCCAGTCGGTCGCAATCGAATCCAGCTGAGCCCCAAGAGGTAGGTCATAGAGCCATTCGATGTCGGCATCTGAGGCCTTGATGATGTGGCTGTGGGAGTTGATTCGCAACACTCGATCTAATTCACTCTGGCGCTCAAAACCCAGTGCCGAGCGAATGTTTAGGTCATGGCTCAGGGTTGAATCACCAACTTCGTAAAGACCCGCTAGCCACTGCTCCAACACCAACCCGCCCGGCGCAATCGCCATCGCCAAACAACCAAACTGCACAGCTCGAGTATTCAGCGAGGCCAGCTCGATAGCGCTGGGAAGTTCGCTCTCGGCCCAGCCCCAGTCGGCTGTGCCATCGACATAAAAGCTGTAGCTTGCCGAACCACCTGCACCGATGGTTGCCACGGCAAGCGAGGTCTGTTCCTTGGCATTGATGCTGTAATCCAAGTTCACGCCATTTGATGCCAGGCGCTCGCGAATCTGCTGACCAAAACCATCGGATGAGATTCGACCCATAAAACGCTGTTCGACTCCGCGACGGGCAAGCGCTAGCGCAACATTTGCATTCGCTCCACCAACCACTGCCTGGTATTTGCCACCGCCATCGGCTGTGCCGATTAGGTCTATCAGAGCCTCACCAATCACCAAAATCATGGGGCAAGTCTAGGCTGTAGCTATGAGTGAATCTAGAAATGCAAATCGCGCCATCCAGCTACCACTGATCGGCCTAGCGTTCCTCTGGGCCATGATGATGCTCGCGCAGTTCGTCGACCTTTATCGCGAGATGCCGATGTATGACAACAAGGGTGAACAGCTGCCATACGAGGTGACTCTGCAGTGGAGTGTTTACCTAATCCTGCTCGGCATCACCGGAGTGGCAATCGCATCGCTACTTGGTCAGCGAATCGCACTGGCGCTTAGAAATGAAGTCGATTCACCGCTGGCCCAGAGCGCACATCGTTTCAAC
>CAZZHB010000171.1:261-645 GCA_964653615.1 uncultured Aquiluna sp. | reverse complement strand
ATTGGTAGTGGTTGTTATTTTGTTTGCGTTTGTCTTCCGTAAGGATGCGCCAGACATCGCCCACGAGGAGCGGGACGCGGAGCGCGCGAGACCGCAGCGCGCGGTTGGGCTGGCCTACGCGTCACCAATCATCGGCACCGCAATCGCGATCATCTTTGGCTTGGTCGTTTATGACACCACCCGCACCACTTTGGATGTTTGGATCTGGGTGATCATTCAGGCCATCATCGCCACTTCGATTATTGTCGGCACTCGCTTTGCCGCGCAGGCTCGCTCCGCGAAGCCGCTTGCCCCAAAGCCAAGAAGAACCGGCACTGCAGCTGTGAACCTGAACCTGGTGCTCTCCATTGTGTTCGGTGCTGTGGTCACGATCATGGCCTTCAG
>CAZZHB010000171.1:0-251 GCA_964653615.1 uncultured Aquiluna sp. | reverse complement strand
GAATGGCCTCAGTGGGTGGAGGGCGATCCTTACGCGCAGCAGCCAATCATCAATGGACCATCGCTGAGCTGGTTCCTGGAGTCACTGCTGCCAGCGCTTGTGCTACTAGCGCTTGCCACCTTTGGTATTTACCGCACCATGATCTCGAGGCACAAAGAAAACCATGCGTAGTTATTTCAAGGGGCTTTTGTTCGACAACGACGGAGTCCTAGTTGATTCCATGCCCGGCGCAATCAGCGCCTGGCGGCAGT
>CAZZHB010000170.1:0-1966 GCA_964653615.1 uncultured Aquiluna sp. | reverse complement strand
GTAGCCACCCTTGACCAACATTGAGGTTGGCAGCAGTGCGTTGAAGTCTTGCTTGCTGGTGCCAATGCCGTGGGTGACAATCACGGTCTTCTTGGTCTCATCCAGGTGCGGTGCAATCCACCAGGCGGCAAGCTCGACGCCATCGGCAACCGGGATCTGTACCTCTGCGAAAGGCACATCGGTCAGCCACCAGTTACTTAGGTCGTAGTCCACCCACTTATTCCAGCCTTCGCCAGGGAATGGGCCATTGTCTTTGCCAGCGGTATAGAACTCGGCCGGGGTGTGATTTAGGTCGTCTGCGTTTACCGCGCAATTCACTTTGGTGCCGGTGGTGTAGATATAGTCACCAACCGCAAGCCCTCCGCCAGCAACCAGAACTACCAGTCCGGCAGCAACACTTGCAATCACCCTTGATTTACGCATGAGGGGAGGGTAGCACAGCGACGAGAAACGGTATGTCGGTTCACTAGTGGCAAGTTATCCACAGTTGACGCGAGAGTTCTTGAAAAACGTGCTACTGCAATAAAGACTGCTCAGATGCAGAGTCACGAAGATCAGGGAAAATTCCAGAAAGAGTTTTACTGGTTGGGAGTCCGAGACCAGATTGAATTCTTTGGATCTCTGCGGGTGCTGCTAGAAAGAGTCAACATTCCGCCCGCTCAGATCGAACAGTTGATTGCGGATATTGCGGTCACCTTGGACGACCTTCAAAGCCTTAGGCGCATGGTCAGAAAACGGATGACACTCATAAAAGGCACGTCGCTTTCGAACATGTATGAACTCAAGTGGGATTTTGCAGGACCACAGAACCTACGTTACGGAATACGGATGTATTTCGTCGAAGAAGACAAGTGGATAATCGGCCTGCGCTGGCAGGTCAAGCCCCTAGTGATTCCAGCAGCTGTGATTCGAGAGCTGCAGAACATTGAAATTGGCCGAGCCGAAAGTATCTATTTGCAGTATCGGAGAAAAGAAATTGAATAACCTCGAAAATAAACATAAGATAAATCTTATGAAACTCACTTCACTGCAAGATGCCATCTCCAGTCTTGAACCGATTGAGCGCGTAGCCTTTGATACCGCTAAGAGCTGGTCACGGGCATTGGAATCTTTGGTTAGCCTCAGGGAGCAGAAAGGCCTAACTCAAAAACAGGTAGGTGACGCCCTCGGCATCAGCCAGGCTGCCGTGGCTCAGTTTGAGAACGGATCAGCCAACCCAACCATTCAACGCATAAAGCTTTACGCCATGGTGATCGGCGCTTCGATCGAGTTCTCGATTGTGGACAGTGGCCTAACCCCAAAACTACTTGAGGGTCAACAGCCAAGAGAAGTCTTGCTAAGAAAGAAGCCAGGACCAAAAGAGGCAAAGGTAGAACTCAAGTCCTAGGTGTTCAAATCGTAACTTCCCGCTATCGATAAAGTCACCCCCAGCTGTTACTTTTTTGATTGGGTGACTGACGCTTCGTGCGCCGGTCGAATGGGGTAAAAATGGGCAAGTCTTTTTCGCGGGTTTTAGCAGTCACTACAGCTACTTTGTTGATGCTCCTTGGCCAGGGCACAGTTGCCATGGCTGCTAATGAGCAGAACTTTCAGGGTGAGCAAATCATCTCTAATCAGCTGATCGTTCAGCTCAAAAAAGATGCACCATCAGCAGCAGAAGTCTTCGATATCGGTTCAGTGCTGGGCTACTCCCAGATCGGTCTTGATGGAGCCGGAACCTACCTTGTCAAAGTGAACCCATTTGACTCACTAGCCACCAACCTCGCCCGCATTGCAGCGATCGAGGGCGTTGAGTTTGCCGAGCCCAATTACGAGGTTGAACTTCAGAACGCTAATGACACCAGATATGCCAGCGGCGAGATGTGGGGCTTGTATGGCTCCAGTTCAAGTTCTACCGTCAGCCCAACCAGCTCGTTCGGTGTCGATGCAGCTGGAGCGTGGGCCAAGGGCTACACCGGATCCCGCG
>CAZZHB010000169.1:0-1970 GCA_964653615.1 uncultured Aquiluna sp. | reverse complement strand
GCATGGGAGGAGCTTGGTCATAACCCCGACCCTCGGTCGTGGCCTGAATCGAGTTGATGGCACTTAGCTGACCCGATTGAACCGTCACCTCGAGTTGGATGTTTCCGTAGCGGTAACTGACATTGCTCGATAGGTAGGTTCCGTCAGCCGACGTGGCAGTTGGTGTGGGGTCGGCAGTAGCGGTAGGCGCAGGGGTTTTCTCCGGTGTCGCGCTCTGATTTGGCGATGGCTCTGCTGCGGCGGGAGCATCCGTCTGGGTTGGAGCCACTTCTGCAGTCGGTGTCGGATCGCTGCTGGTGGCAACTGCACTGGTTGCCAAGGCAACCGAAGGCTGTGACGTTTGGTGGCCGACCAAGTATGAGGTTGCGACTGCGCTCAGTCCAACAATTCCCAAAGCAAAACGGGTTTCTTTTCTCACCAGGCATACTCCTCACTGTGAATGGATGTTTGGGGCAATCCAAGTTTTCTTAGGCTTTCTTCGACTCTTTCGGTGAACTCCAGCGGTCCGCAGAGGTAAACATCTGCTTCGCGAATTCTTGGGAAGAGCACGAGTAGCTGATTCTCGTCAGAGATGTTCGAGTGGCTCAGCCAGTGCCCGTTGTTTGGGCGCTTACCACTTACAACCTCAAGTTTGTGACCCCTTGTTTGGGATAGTCTCGTGAGCTCATCAAGTAGCGGTGCGTCGGCCTCATCTCTGGTCCGATACAGAATTGAGATATCTCCCGCCGTTGCGGCCAAGCCTTCAGCTAGGGCCCTCACCGGCGGAATTCCGATGCCGGCAGCAATCAAAACCACATCACGCTTGGTGCGCATCTCTTGAGTGAAGACCCCGAATGGGCCCGAGAGAATCACTCGAGTACCCCTGCCAATGTGCTGCATTGCGGCAGTTGCATCACCACGCGTCGCAATTGTGAATCGAATGGTGTCTTTGGTTGGAACCGCAGAAATTGAGAATGGGTGAGCCTGGCCCCACAGTTCCTGGGTAAGAAAGCGAACCTGAAAGAACTGTCCGGCCTGAGCACCGAACCTATTGAGCTTGCGACCGCGAATGTAGATAGAAACAGAATCTGAACTCTCTGAGACAACTCGATCCACTTTGGTATTGGCTAGCAGCGATTGAGCCAGTGGGTAAAGCACGCGGAAAAACAAAATGTTGAATCCCACAAAGACATAGGCGAACACCCAGATGGTGTTGTGTACCTGATTCACCAAATCCGATCCCATGTTGAAAACGTGCGGGATGGCAAACAGCACGCTCAGGTATGAGAGTAAGTGTGTTACAAACCAGGTCTCATACTTCAACTTGCGGCACACCGCCTTGAATGAAGACACCACAACCAAAATCATCAGGACCGTTGCGATGGTGGCGGTCATAAAGTCCTGAAAGGTGAAAACCATAAAGCCGAGTTCGGCGACAACATTTCGACCGTCAGCAATTGCATAGCTGATAAGTGATGCGGCGAAGTGCGAGAGGATTAGGTAAAACGCCCACCTGCCCAGCTTCTTGTGGGCCAATGTCGATACATCTTGGCCAAACTGCTTATCAATCCATGGAACTCTGGCCGTTAGCAACAACATGACCAGAAGTAATGCCGTGCCCAAAAGTGAAGCAATTCGGCTAAACGAATCCAACGCCGATGGCAAATCGGTAATCCCGTCTAAACCACCATCCAGCAAAAACATGACGATGTTGGAGATCACAAAAAAGAAGGCGCCGGCCTGAATAAGCTCGCGCCTGCTCTGGATACGTGCCAACTTGCCTGGACCGATTCGGACCTGGTTCGTTGGCTCAGCTAGTGTCTGCACTCGAACACAGTGGCAGAGCGCCCTGATGGTTGTCTGGAATTAGTCTGAGAGTAAGGTGATAGAAAAATTGACGTCACCTGAGCCAATTAGCTAGCTGGAAAGGCTCGCTCCACACTGATAGAAACGGTAGACCAGGTTATCCATCGCGATGCGATGGTTGGCAT
>CAZZHB010000168.1:0-1974 GCA_964653615.1 uncultured Aquiluna sp. | reverse complement strand
GCTCAAAGCGCTCGCGCTTTTTGATGATCAGTTCTACTGCGGAAAAGCTCACTTCTGCTCCAGGTGCTCAGGCCCGAAGGCATCAGGTAGAACTTCGTAGATGGTCTTGATGCCGGAGACAGTGTCCAGCAGCATGCCCGGTGCGTGGTGTTCGTAGAGCAACTGACGGCAGCGGCCACAAGGCATCAGGGTGTTTCCATCGCCATCCACGCAGGAGAAGGCAACCAGCTTGCCACCACCGGTGCGGTAGAGCTCGCTCACCAGTGAGCACTCGGCACAAAGCCCAACGCCGTAAGAAGCATTCTCGACATTGCACCCGGAAACTATTCGACCATCCTCGGTGAGTGCGGCCGCACCAACTGGAAATTTCGAGTAGGGCGAGTAGGAATTTTTCATGGCTGCGACAGCTGCCAGTCGAAGTTCCGCCCAGTTGATTTCCATGACTAACCCTGCACAGGTGGAATTGCGAGTGCGTGAGGCGCTCTTGAGTGACCGACGAAACCAGCCACCGCAATAACTGGCACAACGTAGGGAACCATCGTGATGAAATCGGTTGGAATTCCAGGGCTCACTTGATTTGCCCAAACTCTCAAAATAATTGAGAATCCAAATAGCAACGCTGCAAAAGCTGCACTTATCGGGTGCCAGCGACCCAAAATCATTACGGCCAAGGCAATAAAACCAAAGCCACCAGACATTTCACGTCCGAATGCTCCGGCATTTCCAATCGTCAGTGCTGCACCTCCCAGACCTGCGACTGCTCCACCTAGAGTCACCCACCAGAAGCGAGTTCGACCCACATTGACTCCAACTGTGTCAGCCGCCAACGGATGCTCACCGACCGCTCTGGCGCGAAGCCCGAGTTTGGTTTTGAACATTACAAACCAAAGAATGGGAACAAAGGCGAGTGCCAAGTAAACGGTGATTCGATTTTCAAAGAAAACTGGACCAAGGACTGGAATTTCACTCAACACTGGAATCTTGATGATTTCCAAGGTGCCAGGGAAGTTTACGTTTTCACCGTCTTCGGTAAGCCACTGCTGGTAGAGGAAGTTGGTAATACCAATAACCAGAACATTCAGAACCACACCCACGATGATCTGTTGCGCTAGGTACTTGATGGCAAATACCGCTAAGACCATAGACATCAGAGCAGCCGTGAACATGGCAGCGAAGATTCCCAAAAAGAAGTTGTCTGTGATGGAAGAGATAACAGCTGCCATGAAGGCACCTGTCAGAAGCTGTCCTTCAATCGCAATGTTGGTAATTCCAACTCGCTCGCTCATGACTCCAGCCATCGCTCCAAGCATGATTGGGACGGCGAGTACTAGGGCCGTACCAGCAATAAATGCAATGGGAACTACGTTGTCAGCCGCCAGCCAACCAAGCAGCGCGGTAATGGCAACTGCGCCGTAGACAACCGAGAGCCAAAGCGGTGAGCGCCTATTGCGCAAAGAAAAGACAAATGCAGAGACTGCAGCGGTCACCAGCAATACGGCGCCAGCAAAAATGCCAAGTGACGAAGACTGAACAATGAAATTTGGTAACTGAATCAAATCGTCTTTGCTAGAAAACTGAAATGAAACATCGGCAGGTTTTCCGGAAATTCCAAAAAAGAACAGCACTACTAGACCCAAAACTCCCATCACGATGGAAGCCTTGTAGCCCACCTTCACGTCAGTGTGATTCATTTGGCACCCCCTCTACGGAAGAGTCGATCTCGCATCTCACGGAGCACATTTGTGGTTTGCGGTGCGGGGAGTCTGAACATCGCTCTGATCAGCGGTGGTGCAGCAATAAAGAGCACGATGGCACCCTGCACAATGCCGAGCACCTCCGGAGAAACACCCAGAACCTGCATAGATGGGCTTCCGGCCTTGAAGGCGCCGAATAGCAACCCTGCCATCAGAATGCCGGGGGCCGATGAGCTTCCCAGTAGCGCAACCGTAATAGCGTCAAAGCCGATGTTTGCGT
>CAZZHB010000167.1:0-1976 GCA_964653615.1 uncultured Aquiluna sp. | reverse complement strand
AACAGGTGGTCAACGACCTCCTGCGGGCGAACCGCTGCTCGGTTGTAAATTTTCACCAGCAGATCGTTCTTTTGAAGCAGTGCTCCCTCTACCTTTTGCAGCAGGATGCTTGGGTCAAATAGGTCCTGGATTCGAATGCCGAGGCGGCCCATCTTGTCGCCGTAGGTAGGTCCAATACCGCGACCGGTGGTGCCGATAGCGCGCTTACCCAAGAAGCGCTCCGACACCTTGTCCACGGTGACGTGGTAGGGGGTGATGACGTGGGCATTGGCAGAAATCAAAAGCTTTGAGGTGTCGACACCCTTTTCGTTCAGGCCATCGATCTCGCGGAACAACACCTCTAGGTCAACCACAACACCGTTGCCAATAACAGGTGTGCACTCAGGGGTGAGGATGCCGGAAGGCAATAGGTGCAGGGCAAACTTCTTGTCACCGATAACTACGGTGTGGCCGGCATTGTTGCCGCCCTGGTAGCGAACCACATAGTCAACGCGGTCTCCGAGGAGGTCGGTTGCTTTTCCCTTGCCTTCGTCGCCCCACTGGGCTCCGACTAGGACTACTGCGGGCATGGCTTTACCCCTTCCGTCTTTGGGGATCTCCGGGCGAATGGCCCGAAGACAATTCTAACTAAAAACGTGCTGCATCACCCAAGAGTGCATTGTTATTGCTGCAGCCGCAGATGCGTTGATGGATCTGGTGGAGCCAAACTGCACAATCTCCAAAACCATGTCCGCGCTATCCAGGGCAGCTTGCGACAGCCCAGGGCCTTCTTGGCCAAATAGGAAGATGCACTCTTTTGGCAGCTGGACATTCTCGATTTGCTTGCAGCCTGGGACATTGTCGATCGCGATGATCGGCAACTTGCCGCCGGTTGAGCTCGCGGTCTTTGCCCACTCGGCAAGGTCTTGCACATCTGGGCGATGAGTTACGTGTTGGTAGCGGTCGGTCACCATCGCACCGCGACGGTTCCAACGACGATTACCGATGATGTGAACCTCTTTTGCCATAAAGGCATTGGCGGTTCTAACAATGGAGCCGATGTTTAGATCGTGCTGCCAGTTCTCAATCGCGACGTGATAGCCGTGACGCTTGGTGTCCAGGTCGGCAACAATTGCCTCCATCGACCAGTAGCGGTATTGATCAACTACGTTTCGGGTGTCGCCATTTGCCAAAAGCTCTGGGTCAAACTTGGCAAAGTTTGCATCCAGGCTCGGATCGCCCGCGTATGGGCCAACCCCCCAGGTGGATTGCTCGTGGGTTCCGGTTAGGTTTTCTTCACTCATCTTCGCTAAGCCTAAAGCTAGGCTTGGCTTATGACTGGGCGTTCAAGAGTAAAAAACTGGCTTACCGACATGGATGGCGTGCTTTGGCACGAGGGAAAGCCAATTCCAGGTGCTACCGACCTCATCAAAAAGTGGCAGGACGAGGGCACCGAGTTCCTGGAGACGGCGACCACCGAGATCTACACCCCGAGAGATCTGGCCGCTAGGTTGCAGGCCGGAGGCCTCAATGTTCCGGAAGAACGCATCTACACCTCAGCCTTGGCCACCGCAGATTTTGTAAAGTCCCAAAAACCACAAGGCACCGCATTTGTGATCGGTGAAGCCGGCCTCACCACCGCGATGCACGAGATCGGTTATGTGATGACCGAGGTTGACCCGGACTATGTGGTCTTGGGTGAAACCAGAAACCTAAGCTTTGAAGCGCTGACCAAGGCGGTTCGCCTAATCGGCAAGGGCGCCAGATTCATTGCTACCAACCCAGATGTCACTGGGCCTTCTGCCGAGGGGCCACTGCCTGCCACCGGCTCAGTGGCCGCTTTGATTACAGCCGCTACTGGCAAGGCCCCTTACATCGTTGGAAAGCCCAACCCGATGATGTTTAGAAGCGCGATGAACAAGATCAATGTTCACTCCGAGGACACCGCAATGATTGGTGACCGCATGGACACCGACATCGTGGCTGGAATCGAAGCT
>CAZZHB010000166.1:0-1997 GCA_964653615.1 uncultured Aquiluna sp. | reverse complement strand
ACAGGCTATTGATTTGTGCAGAAATGTGCTTGAGGTTTTCCACAACCTCTTGGAGCGCTGGGTTTTGCTCAATTTTGGGAAGTTGGGCTGCAATGAGAGCGAGTTGATTTGAGAGGGCGCGGGATTGCTCTTCGAGTCCTGAGATTCCGGCGGTCACTCGATTTATCTGGAGTGCATCAGCAATGGCTGTCGAAAAGAGTTTTGCATCCAGTCCATAGTTTTTGTGAAAGTGCGCGACATCGGCTTGTAGCCGGCTTGGCCACTGGATTCGTTGACGAAGATCGGCAGCTACTTGCCGCACTCCTGCAAAGTCGAGGCCCTCGCGGAAGAGATCTTGAATTGTGCGCTCTGGGGTGGTGGTCGGCAGCCCCTGCACCAGGGTGATCTCTTCCGGGGTGATGTGTCTGATGCCGGTTCGAACGTGCTTGGAGGCGCGTTGGATTTTCCTCGATGAGAAGAAGGTGAAAGGCGTTGGCTTAAAATCCCCAGCTTGGTAGAGCCAGGCGGCAGTGGTGGAACCCACTGCAACCTCATCCTTGAGATTTCGGATTCGGTCTTGTGCCTGGACATCTGGCTTGATCATTAGCCATTCCGCTTGCAGAAAAGTGAGCTCGGTAAGGGCAACGCCGGTGTCTCTGTAAACACCCTGTCTGACTCGCTCAAGATGGCCGTTTTGGGACAGGCGAGATAGCGCAAGTCGGTCTACGCCTATCTTTTCAGCTTGCGCGGTCGTGATTAGGCCCCACTGACCCACCGATACTTCGGCCAGTTTTCTTAGCTTGTTTGCCGCACTCATTCTATAAATGTATCACTGCGATGATACAAATACAGAAAAATCTTTGTCGAGGGCTACTCTTTGCAGTAGGTGGTTTGCTCGCCAAATCCAGCAACCAGCTCATCTATGGTTTTTGCAGCCTTGCGACAGGATCGCTGTCGGCAAGTTTTAGTTTGGGTGCCAGGCAAGCCATTTAGGAATGGGAAATCAGTTGTTGAAGACCTGCCCCTGGCCGTTTAGTTGGTAGTGGCGGATGTAATCAATCTTCATCTCTGACGACTGCCAGCCATCGTAGGTGTCCGAGAAGCCACCTGCGGGCGACATGGCGTTATTCAAAATTAGGAAAAACGGGTGATTGAATGCCCAGGTGCCAGCCTGGTTCAGGGAGGTATTTGTTTCCTCCAGCACTTTCACTCCATCTATGTAAATGGCGATGTAGTTCTCAAGCCAGTGCAGTTTGTACACGTGATAGGCACTGGAGTAGTTACCACCACTCGCCTCACCATATTCGTAGGCATCATTGCCACCATTAGACCAGTGGATAGCAGAGGCAACTCTGGATCCTGACTTGCCCTCCATGATGTCGATTTCTCCCGAGGCTGGCCAACCAACCGAGGTGATGTTGGTGCCAAGCATCCAGAAGGCCGGCCAGTTGCCACCACCTCGTGGATTTTGAATGCGAGCTTCAATCACCCCATACATAAAGGAGACCTTGCCCTGGGTGTCAAAGCGACCGCTGGTGAATGGACAGCTTCCTGACCAGGCAAGGCAACTACCGGCAGCTGGTGGTGTTGTGATCTTTTTGGTAGTAATCACGGCATTGCCTTGGCCATCTAGCTGGATGGCATCTGGTAAGTAGTACTGCTGCTCATTGTTGTAGCAGGAACCACCACCATTAGCTGCTGATTGTCCGCAATAGCGGCCATTCCAGCGGCTACCATCTAGAGCTCCCGAGCCATTGAAGTTCTCTTCCCAAAGCAGGCTGCCTTGGGTGTAAGCCTGTGCTGGTGAGCCCGGGGTGGTGGTTTGTGTGGCAGTTTGGGCCGGGAATGAAACCTGGTCAACGTAGTAGGTGGCCCCTGCGATTGTGCTGCCAAAGTTGTAGAAAATCACTGCCTTGCGGTATTGATATGCCGAGTTATAGCTTGGTGTTCCGCTTCGAGGGCTGTCGAAATTGAACGAAAGTGTCTGCCAGCCGACCGACCCTGCGGTGGCCAAAGCC
>CAZZHB010000165.1:0-2018 GCA_964653615.1 uncultured Aquiluna sp. | reverse complement strand
TGCCGAGATGGAAATCAGTATCGAACAGGCCAAGCAGGCGGTAGAAGATATGCAGGCTGAGCGTGACCGCTGGCAAGACCCGGTCTACATTCGCTCACAGGCGAGAGATCGCCTCTACTACGTGCTGCCCGGCGAAGTTTCCTACCTGGTCATGGACGCTGAAAGTATTGACCTAAGCGACACCTCAGGAACTGTTGGCGCGCTCTTGGCCGCCAAGCGAAATGCCGATGAAATTTCTTTAGAGGTAGCCGCTGCAAACGAGAACTGGGTCGATGCGCTAATCGAGTCTGGGCTTCGTGCGGCCCTTGATGTCCCAGAGGAAAAGTGATGCCTGAGACCAAAGTTACCGCAGCAGATATTGCAGAGGTGACGCGGCAGCTCGGTAGGCCAGCGAGAGATATTTTGGCAATAGCCGCCCGCTGTGTTTGCTCCCGGCCACTGGTGGTGAAAACCAAGCCGAGATTGGAAAACGGGACTCCGTTTCCGACTTTGTATTACCTAACCCAACCCGCTGCCACGGCAGCGGTTTCCACCCTGGAAGCATCTGGCTACATGGTTGAGCTGCAGAACCTGCTTCAGGAAGATCAGCAGGTGGCGGATGCCTACCTAGCTGCCCATCAGCAGTATCTAGCTGAGCGCGAGGCCATCGAGGTGGTTGACGAGATCAAAGATTTTTCGGCCGGGGGAATGCCAACGAGGGTCAAATGCCTGCATGCACTCGTGGGCCACTCACTAGCCAAAGGCAAGGGAGCAAATCCAATCGGTGACAGGGCGCTCGATGCTCTTGATTGGTCACCTGAGGTCTGTCGGTGCGTTTAGCTGCCCTCTTGCTCGCGCTGCTAATGGCGCCAGCAACCCTGGCTGACAACTGGTGGATCGAGAGCTATGGATTCACCCAGACCGAGCTGGACGGTAGCGGTGTGACTGTAGCCGTTATAGACACCGGAATTGATTCTTCGCATCCGGATTTAAAGGGCACGGTAATCGACGGCGTTGACTTCTCCTCAGTAGGGGTACCAAATGGCACATCGGGGGTGGGCACCTCTGCCTTCCACGGCACCATGGTCGCCTCCTTGATCGCAGGCCAAGGTAGTGCTGAATCTGGCGTAATCGGTGTGGCACCGGGTGCAAAACTGCTTTCAATCTCGATTGGCCTTGGAGTTGAAGGTTCTGACACCGATGCTCAAATTGCACAGGCGGTTCGGTGGGCAGTAGATAACGGAGCCGACATCATCAACCTGTCACTTACTAGAAACTCTCAAGCCTGGCCTGCGAGTTGGGACGATGCTTTTGCCTATGCGTTTGAAAACGACGTGGTGGTGGTTGCAGCAGCCGGCAATCGCTCGGATAAATCTTCTAGACCGTCAGCGCCTGCAACAATCCCCGGGGTGGTTTCGGTCGGGGGAGTCACTAAGGCTAAGCAACCGGCAGAGGCAGCTGCCGCGGGGTTGGGTGTTGCCATTTCCGCTCCCGCTGAGGATTTACTAGGTGCATATCCGGGGGAAAGCTATCGTGTTTGGGATGGTTCTTCGGCAGCGGCTCCAATTGTCTCGGGGCTTTTGGCATTGATGTCGCAAGCGGACCCACAGGCATCTGCCAACGACCTGATCCAGCGCCTAATCTCCTCGGCCACTGACCTAGGCGAGGCGGGCTTTGATGCCAATTACGGTCACGGTCTGATCAATCCTGCTGCAGCACTGGCATCAAAGGCGGTTTCTGAAGATAACCCGCTCGGGTCTTTAGCTAACTGGATAAAGCAATACCGCTCTTCGACCCAGGAAGAGGCTTCGGATCTTGTTCTCCCGGTTGAGCCCGATCCAGTATCGACGCCAACGCCAGCTGAGGAGACCTCGGAACTAGAAAACCTCCAGACAGTTGGCCAATCTCTCTCAGAACCATGGTTGAATCCGCTAACCTATTGGCTGTTAGCACCCCTTGCACCGTTGCTCTGGATTGTCCTGCGTCGCAAGCGTAAGGGGCAGGCTAGAGCCTTGAAGAAGACCAAAGGTAAGCAGCAA
>CAZZHB010000164.1:0-2027 GCA_964653615.1 uncultured Aquiluna sp. | reverse complement strand
TCAACACAAACGTCGAGCAAATGTGCACCAGCGCGCACCTGCTTCTTGGCAATCTCAACGCAATCGTCCCAGCGCTCTTCAAGCATCGCTTCCCGGAAAGCTTTAGAACCGTTCGCGTTCGTGCGCTCACCAATTGCCAGATAGCTATTGTCCTGCTTGAGTGGAACGTGTTGGTAGAGGCTGGAAACACCAGGCTCTATTTCGAGCCTGCGGCTTGGAACTGCAGTGCCGGCGAGTCGATCTACCACAGCTTTGAGGTGCGCCGGAGTGGTTCCGCAGCATCCACCAACCATGGCCAGCCCAAACTCCTTTACAAACTGTTCGTGAGCAGTTGCCAGTTCGCTTGGGCTCAAAGGATAAAGCGCACCATCGCCTGACAGAATCGGTAAACCTGCGTTCGGCATAACCATCACTGGAACCTGAGAGTGCTTGCTGAGTTGACGAAGGTGCTCACTCATTTCGGCTGGACCGGTGGCGCAGTTCAAGCCAATCATGTCGATGCCCAGTGGCTCCAGCGCAGTCAACGCGGCACCGATTTCACTGCCGAGCAACATTGTGCCGGTGGTCTCGACGGTGACCTCCACAAAGATTGGCAATCTGACGCCAGACTCAACGATTGCTAGGCGACAGGCGTTGATCGCCGCTTTGGTCTGTAGCAGGTCCTGGCTGGTCTCGACCATAAATGCATCTGCACCACCGGCGATGAGGCCCTTTGCCTGTAGCGCAAAAGTTTGCTTTAGGTTGTCGTACGAGGTGTGACCCAAGGTAGGAAGCTTGGTTCCCGGACCCATTGACCCCAGTACCCAGCGGAGTTTTCCATCTTTGGAAGTGAAACGATCGGCGCTTTCACGGGCTATCTTGGCCCCTGCCTGAGCCAGCTCCTCAATTCGATCTTCAATCCCGTAATCGGAGAGGTTAGACCAGTTAGCACCAAAGGTATTGGTCTCAACGCAATCAACACCAGCTTCAAAATAGGCGTCGTGGACTGACGAAACGATGTCCGGCCGAGTGACATTCAGAACTTCATTACAGCCTTCATGGCCCTCGAAGTCTTCCAGTGTTGGCTTTTGATCCTGAAGCATGGTCCCCATAGCGCCATCGGCGATAACAACCCGGGTCGCGAGTGCGTTCATTAGGTCGTTTGCGCGCGGCGTTAGAGCAACCTTCTTGAACTCATGCAGATACAAAAGGACTCCGTAAAAAAGTAGGGATTCGCAGGCCTGCGCAACAGTGCAAGGATACCTGCAATCTGAGCAAGCGATTCGAATTGTTTCTTTCACGCAGTATGTTTTAGTGATGCAGCTAATTGGAATTTGGGCCGTGATTGCGGCCACTTTGGGGCCAATTCAAAATGTTCTTGGATGGGGAATCTCAGGTGCACTATGGCCAGGTTATGACCCGGTTGCGAAAACCATCAGTGACCTGGCGGCCGATGACTCTCCAGTGAAATGGATCCAGTCCAGTTTCTTCTTGTTTGGAGCTTTGCTCACACTGATCGGAGCCTGGAGTGCCAGAGCATTTGCACTTCCCGGCCGAATCGCTTTAGGAATGGCCGGATTTGCCGCACTTGGCTACACGTTCTACGCCACCCCTTCGCAGATTTCCTACTCCGAGGAACACCGTTTTTACGCAACCGTGGCTTTTGTGCTGTTTTCTGCTTGGCCCGTGTTAGCAATGCGTTTTGATAAGCGTTATCACTGGGCTCTTAGGCCAGTTGGAGCAATTGGCGCGACTGTTGCAATGGGGCTCACTACGCTTTGGTTCCTACTCACCTGGCTAGAGCCCGGGCAGCCGATTGTCGGATTGTCTGAGCGCGTTATTGCCGTAATGCAGGTTTTATGGCTTTCGTTTGCAATCTGGGCGCAATACCTGCACCAGCAGAAACACTTGAAATCTAAAGTCGCTGACCTATCCGGGGAGGAGCTTTACGGCTGAGTCCTAGGCCTGATCTTCAGCGTCCTCGGCCTCGGTCGTGGCAATCTCAAGTTCGGCAACCATGGATTCAATCGCTTCAAACTCTGGAGAAG
>CAZZHB010000163.1:0-2046 GCA_964653615.1 uncultured Aquiluna sp. | reverse complement strand
AGCCTCGCCGAAGCAGACCTTGGGTTTTTCTCCAGTTCGATTTCCGTTGCGCGCTCCACGCCTCGGGTGATGATCTTCAAAACCGGTGCCGTGCCAGGCAATTCGACTGGCATGTCAACCGGTGTAGAACTTGTGGCGGCCGCTTGGAGGGCATCTTTGACAATCCCGTCCTCCAGGGAGTGGTATGACATAACCACTAGGCGACCGCCAACAGCTAACGCGTCAATGGCTTGAGGCATAGCGTCTTCTAAGACGGCGAGCTCATCGTTGACGGCAATTCTTAGGGCCTGGTAGATGCGCTTGGCGGGGTGGCCATTGGTCTTTCCAGGAATCACTGGCACAACATCCAGCACAATCTTGTTCAGCTGAGTTGAAGTTGTAATCGGGGCTACTTGGCGCTCGCTTACGATGCGTCGGGCAATAGGTCCTGCGAAACGCTCTTCGCCATAGCGTCGGAAAATCCGAGTTAGCTCTGCCTCATCAAGGGTTGCCAATAGATCTGCCGCAGTCTTACCGTGACTCTGGTCCATGCGCATGTCCAGTTCGGCCTCTTGCGCGTAGGAAAAGCCACGATCTGCAAGATCTAGCTGCATTGAGCTAACCCCGAGATCCATCAAGATTCCGTGAACCTCGGAAATCTCTAGGCGATCGAGAATGCTTTCAATCTCGTCATAGACGCCTAGCACTGGAATAAATCGCTCTCCAAACTGCTCTAGGCGCTCAGAAGCTAGCGAGATCGCACTTGGGTCGCGGTCAATTCCGATAACAGTGAGGGTTGGGTTTTGAATCAGGAGTGCCTCGCTGTGGCCACCAAGCCCCAGCGTGCAGTCGATTGCGATTGGCTTGGAAACACTAAAGCCTGGCTCAAGCAGGTCTAGGCAGCGCTGAAGCATTACTGGGGAGTGAAGTTCGGAGGTCTGAACCATAAGTTTCCCTACTGTTCTGTCCTGCACCTTGGTCCTTGTCCGTTTGTGAGCTTGGTTTTCACTTGTTCCGACTTCGGGGAAGAAGGCCGGAGCACGGCCAAGGGCCAAGGTGCAGGGTTAGAACAACCCGGGGATCACCTCCTGTGCCTGGGAGGAGAAGCCCTCTTCGTTGTTGGCCAAGTACTCGTTCCAGGTCTTTGCGTCCCAGATTTCTGCCCTTGAACCGACGCCAATTAGGACTAGGTCTTTAGAGAGGTTTGCGTATTCGCGAAGCAGCTGTGGCAGCAGAACGCGACCCTGCTTGTCCGGAGTCTCATCGCTTGCGCCAGACAGGAATACACGCAGGTAGCGACGTGCTTCCTCGTTAGTTAGTGGGGCCTGGCTGATCTTCTCGTGAACCGACTTGAATTCCTTGGCCGAAAACACGTAGAGGCAACGCTCTTGGCCACGGGTAATAACAACTCCCTCACCCAGCTCATCGCGGAACTTCGAGGGAAGGATTAGACGGCCTTTTTCGTCCAGCTTGGGCGTGTGTGTACCAAGTAGCACTTTGACCCCTTTCCCAAGCTGTTTCCTCCACTTTACTCCACTTTCCTCCACTTTGGGTTATTTTGGCGTGTTTTATATCACGTTTTGGTCACCATTTGTTAACGAAAAAACCCCGCCGAAGCGGGGTGATTTCAGGTCGAATTACTCGTTGCCGAAGCGCTGATTCCAGCGATCTTCAAAAAAGTTAGTTTTGGGCTTCTCGCCGGTTGCGGCCGGTAGCTCTGGAATCTTGAAATTGGCGCTTGCGATGACCAATCCGATAACCATGACCAGGAAGGCAACCACGCCAAAGAAGGCCACCTGGAGCGCCACCGAAAGGACCAGAAGGCCCACGCCCGAGAGCAGAATCAACACGCCCAACACCAGTTTTCCTGCCGATTGATTGGCGCTGGTGGTGTTAGAGATGGTCTTGGCAAACTCGGCGTCTTGCGCCATGAGGTTGCGTTCCATCTCCTCGAGCAGTTTTTGTTCGCGCTCAGATAGTCCCATTGTGAACTCCGATCTTCCCTAATTGTAAACAGCGAAGCTCGGTTAGGCTATCCCGTATGTCTCAAGGTTTTCTGTTAAATCT
>CAZZHB010000162.1:0-2050 GCA_964653615.1 uncultured Aquiluna sp. | reverse complement strand
CCATGCTCCAAGTCGGATGCTTGAGTGCCTGAGTTGGCGTCACATCCCGCAACTGTTCTTTACTGAAACCTCGGAACGGTCCACCGGATGCGGTAAGAATCAGCTTGGCCACTTCGGATTCGGCTCCAGAGCGAAGGCACTGAGCTATGGCAGAGTGCTCGGAATCGACCGGCACAATTTGACCCGGCGCTGCTAGATCTTTAACCAGGGCACCGCCAACAATTAGCGATTCTTTATTGGCCAGAGCCAAAGTTTTGCCCGAGCGCAGAGTTGCCAGTGTCGCTGCCAAACCAACCGAACCCGTTATGCCATTGACCACAACATCGGCATCGAGCTGCTCAACCAAGCTGGCGGCGGCGTCAGCACCAATCGCGACGGCAGAATCACCAAGGCCAAACTGGCTAGCTTGGGCGGTTACTAGTTCACGATTAGAAAACGCAGAGAGACCAACCAGTTGCAGGCGATCTGGATTTGCAGCAATAACCTCAAGGGCCTGGGTGCCAATCGAACCGGTGGAACCGAGGACTATTACTCTGCGCATAATCAAAAGCTTAGAACTCGCTTTCAAATCTATGAAATGCCAGCCATAAAACCTCAGTCGAAATTAGACTAGTTATATGAGCCTTGAGCAAAAGAGAATTCTCGCAACCGCCATTCCAGGACCAATCTCAACCCAGATGCAGGAGCGTCGCAAGCAGGTAATCGCTGCTGGCGTGGGCACCGCCCTCCCTGTGTTTATCGATCACGCCCACGGTGCGATCATGAAGGACGTCGATGGCAACCAGCTAATCGACATGGGTAGCGGAATCGGCGTTGTGACAATCGGTCACACCAATGAGCGCGTCGTTGAGGCCGTCCAGAAGCAGGTCGCCAAGCTGACCCACACTCTCTTCACCGTGGCGCCATACGAGCCTTACGTTCGAGTTGGCGAGTTGCTTGTCAAGCACGCCCCAGGAAATTTTGCAAAGAAGGCTGCCTTCTTCAACTCTGGTGCCGAGGCAGTGGAGAACGCCGTCAAGATTGCCCGCAAGGCCACCGGACGCACCGAGATTGCGGTGTTTGACCACGCTTACCACGGTCGCACAAATCTGACCATGAGCATGAACTTCAAGATGCACCCATACGGCACCGGCTTCGGACCACTTGCTGGCAGCGTGCACCACGCCCCAATGAGCTACCCATTCCGCGATGCCGAAGGCATGACTGGTGAAGAGGCAGCTACCCGTGCTATCACCTACCTTGAAAAGCGAGTTGGTGCGAGCCAGCTGGCGGCAGTATTCATCGAGCCAATCCAGGGTGAGGGTGGCTTCATCGTCCCAGCCCCTGGATTCCTAAGGACTCTTGCGACCTGGTGCCGCGCCAATGGCATCGTGATGGTTGCCGACGAGGTACAGTCCGGTATCGCGAGAACCGGTAAGTGGTTTGCCTCCGAGTGGGAAGAGGGCTTTGAGCCAGACCTGATCACCGTTGCAAAGGGAATCGCTGGCGGTATGCCGCTCTCTGGTGTGGTTGGTCGCGCAGAAATCATGGACGCTTCTCACGCCGGTGGTCTGGGTGGAACCTTTGGTGGCTCCCCGACCGCCACCGCTGCAGGTGTGGCTGTTTTGGAGCAGATCGAAGAGGGCGGCTGGCTAGAGCGCGCTTTGGAGATCGAGCAGGTTTTGGTTGGCAGGCTGCAGGCGCTAAAGGCTCAGTTCCCAGTAATTGGTGACCTCCGCGGCAAAGGCGCGATGATCGCCATAGAGCTAGTCGAACCGGGTACCAAGACTCCAAACGCAGCTGCTGTAGATGCGCTTGTGAAGCACTGCCACTCAAATGGAGTCTTGATTCTCAATGCCGGTACCTACAACAACGTAATTCGCTTCTTGCCACCGCTAGCTATCACCGATGAGCTTCTAAACGACGCCATGGACGTGTTGGCTGCCGGTTTGGCAAAGTTGTAAGTCACCCCGTAAGGTGGCATAGGAGCCTTGAGGCTCAACGATGCGTAAATTGACAAGAACCGAAGGTGATTCACCGTGCATCCCTACGGCGACAGAGCGCCCCTAGA
>CAZZHB010000161.1:0-2065 GCA_964653615.1 uncultured Aquiluna sp. | reverse complement strand
GAGGGCCCACAGGATCGGCCACAAAAAAGCCGCCTGGACAGGCGGCTTGGCGTGAGGGGTCAGACGCGGCTCAGCGGAAGCGCGACTGGGGCACCACTTGCAACTCGCCCGGCTGGGCGGCCAGGTACTTGGCCAATTCTTTGAGTTCAGCGTTGGAGAACTGCTTGGCGATGCCTGCCATGATGCCGTTGTTGCGACCCCAGGTCGCTTGGTTTTCCATCTTGTACGACTTGAGGGCGACAAAGAGGTAATCGGCGTTTTGACCGGCCAGCTTGGGATAGCTGCCATCGATGCCTTTGCTGTAATTGGCGCCGTGGCAAGAGGCGCAGGCCCCTTTGGTCAAGAGCTCGGCGACTTTGCCGCTGGGCTCGGGCAGCTTTTCAGGGGCTGGGGCCGCCTGGCCGTGTGCGGCATAGTAAGCAGAAATGTCCGCGATGTCCTGGTCGGTCAGCGAAGCCTGCATGTCCTCTACCGCCTGCTTGGCCTGTTCGATACTGATTTCCATCTCGGCAATTTGTCGGCGCTGGTTCAGGTAGGCCTGGACGTCGGATGAGATCAGGAAGGTGCCAGCCACAATAACCAAAATGATGCTGACGGAAACACTGTTCAGCTTGACCGCGCGCAGCATCATTTTGCCCTGCGAGAGGGAAACTGGAACCTTTGCGTCCCTGGGGTTAGTTGGTCTAGCCATAGCCAAAGAAGTTTAAGTGTGAAAGCTCGGGGAGGCTAATAGCCTCACCCGAGCAATCCCTAATTCAAACTATCCGCGGTAACGAGGAAAGGCGCTACGGCCGGCGTAAACAGCGCCGTCCGCAAGCTCTTCTTCGATGCGAAGCAGCTGGTTGTACTTTGCAACTCGCTCAGATCTCGCTGGTGCACCAGTCTTGATCTGACCTGCGTTGCTAGCAACAGCCAAGTCGGCAATGAAGGTGTCCTCGGTCTCCCCGGAGCGGTGGGAAATGATCGCCTTCATTCCGTGACGCTGAGCCAGTGAAACAGCATCCATGGTCTCGGTTAGGGTTCCAATCTGGTTCACCTTCACCAGGATTGCGTTTCCAGCAGCAAGGTCGATGCCCTTTTGCAATCTAGATGGGTTGGTGACGTAAAGGTCATCGCCGACCAACTGAACCTTGTCACCCAAAGTTGCGGTGATCTTGGTCCAGGCAGCCCAGTCGTCTTCCGCTAGCGGGTCTTCGATGGAGACCAGCGGGAAGCGAGCTAGCAAGTCGGTGTAGTAGGCGATCATGTCGTCACCGGATAGCTGCTTGCCCTCGAAGTTGTACTTGCCGGTTGCCTCGTCGTAGAACTCGGTTGCCGCAACATCCAGTGCCAATGCGATCTCGGTGCCCAGCTTGTAACCTGCTAGGCCGATAGCCTCGGAGATTAGCTCAAGAGCAGCGGCATTGTTGGCAAGGTCAGGCGCGAAGCCGCCTTCGTCTCCCAGACCGGTCGCAAGACCCTTCTCGGAAAGCAGCTTCTTTAGCTGGTGGTATACCTCAACACCCCAGCGAAGCGCCTCTGAGAAAGACTCAGCGCCGTGAGGCACAATCATGAATTCCTGAATGTCAACACCGGTGTCAGCGTGAGCACCACCGTTGATGATGTTCATTAGTGGCACTGGCAACACATAGGCGTTGGATCCACCGAGGTAACGGTAAAGCGGAAGGTGAGTGGACTCGGCAGCCGCACGAGCATTCGCCAAAGATACGCCCAGGATTGCGTTGGCGCCGAGCTTGCTCTTGTTGTCGGTTCCGTCAATCGCAATTAGCGCCGCGTCAACTAAACGCTGGTCCGCTGCGTCGAAATCAACTAGCGCCTCGTCGATGGTCTCGATTACGGCGCGAACGGCATTCTGAACACCCTTGCCTAGGTAGCGAGACTTGTCGCCATCACGGGACTCGTGTGCCTCAAATGCACCGGTGGAAGCACCCGATGGCACAGCAGCACGGCCAAAGCTGTCATCCGAAAGCAAGACTTCAACCTCTACGGTTGGGTTGCCGCGCGAGTCAAGAATCTCGCGAGCACCTACAGCGGTAATAATGGACAAGGGTTTCTCCTTAGATTG
>CAZZHB010000160.1:443-2088 GCA_964653615.1 uncultured Aquiluna sp. | reverse complement strand
CACCGATTTACTGGTTCATCATGAGAGTGATTGCCGCAATCAAAGCTGCCCAGGGCGAGTTCTTTACCTATCCACTAACCCTGCGATTTGTGAAGTAAAGCAAAGTCAGAAAAATGCCTTGGGTTATTCACCCAAGGCATTTTGCTTAGCTTGTCAAGCCGCTACTTCTTTTGCCATCCCAGGAATACTCGCACCCAGAAACCACGAGTGAAGTCTGCGTTGTAGCGAATCTCGGTTACCAATTCAGCGCCTGCACGCTTACCAACCACCAATTGCGCACAGAATTCCTGAGCGACCTGCTCGCTGAGCTTTTGATCTGCCGTATTCACAATGCAAAGCACCTTGCTGTAAGGTTCCTGAACCCGGTCCAACCTGCGTTGAACCATCTTCAAGAATGAGGGGTTCACCTTAACTGTTTGAGATAGAACGTTGAATTCACGACCCGTTGGCTTTTGACTTACGGTGATTGCCGAAACGTGTTGAAGCTTTCCATACGCACTTGAGATGTCAAAGTCAGCAGACCCAAGTGGGAAGTTCAGCGGAATGGTAAGTGAAAGCTTGCCACCTGAGAGAACTGTGAAGGATAAGGTGACTCCACGAGCAACCAGCGTGCGGATCTCATCGAGCTTCCGTCCTCCAAGAATCAGCACATCCCCTGGGTATAGGGAACGAGATGAGAACTCAAGAATTTCAGGACCGTCATACTTTGAACTTTGCGGGCGTGTCGGCGTTGAAACCGGAGCTGATTGCTGCGGTGCTGGAGATGATGTTGAGCCTGGTGGAAGGTCGGTCTCAGTGTTGGGAGCATTTCGGTCCTGAGTCGGCTGGCTGCCGAGGCTTGGGTCCCAGGTAACAGTGGCACCGGTAATTGAGACACGGTTGATAAAGAACACCGCCTGGAAAAGGTTGTCATCTCCAGAGGCATTTCTCGTTTTGATGGTTAGCTCAGTATCTCCAACGTTCAAGAGTCCACTTAGGTTGTAAAGCTCGTCATCTGCTGGGTGCGTAAATGGAGCTCCGATAATCGGATTTGCGTTGGAATCGCCGATACCACCCACAGTGATAAGTGCGCCGTTCGTGGCGGCACCGTCGTCAAAGCTACCTGCATACTCAGCGATTCTTGAGGCACTTGCCAAGGACGATGTGGTGATGTCAATGGTCGATGCTTGAGCGCTGTTGTTGTTGCCCTGAAATCCATAACCGATTCCAACCGACAAGCGGTGGCCGGCGAGTTCGTTTGCATTCAAGGCTGGAAAAGCCAATGAGAAAGAGTCTCCGGCTGATTTCGATGCTCCGAAGGCAACCAGGACAGAGGACCAAACAGTGTTTGGGTCGTCAAACACGACAATCAATGAAAGACCGTCGTAACTTGATTGGCCGGCACCCTCGTCAACCGCGAGATCGAGAATCCCTGCACCTGCAGCGTCAACAGTTGACTTCACAAGAGTCGTGACATCAGCAAAGAAATTTCTAAATGGCGTGTTTTGCGTCACCGTTGCCATATGGGAAAAAGAGATGGCCTGCCCGCCTAGAAGTACGTCGGAGGGAGTTGCCAAGTTGGAGGTGCCACTAGTGCCAACTAAGGTGACGAAGGCCGCTACAACCTTGGCATTGGCGCTTGGTTTTTCTACCTGTATCTGTCCAG
>CAZZHB010000160.1:0-433 GCA_964653615.1 uncultured Aquiluna sp. | reverse complement strand
GAGCCAAAGCCATCGATTGAGGTCTTTAGACGGCCAGTCAACAGGGCCATTTGCTGCAGTCCGGCGTTAGTCCAAGATGTTGTGGCTGGCAACGTTACCGCAGCGGAAGCTGGAGCAGAAAAACCCACTACCGACAATAGGCTCGCTATCAACGCAATAATCGTTGCAACCGAAAAATCCCTCTTGAACATGAAATCCCCTTCTGGCATCCGCCTCAGATATAGATGTTATGGCTACATTTTCAAGAAATGTAGCGTTAGAGGAATCTTTTTTCAGCGAAGTGCGGTTAACCGAATACGAATAATGTGTGATCCATCTTTTTACCCTAAAGGTTGAATCTTTTTTGAGGGGTTACCCTTCAAAAGAAGGCTAGGGATTCTTCTTAAACGCCGACTTAAGCTTCGCCATGATTCGCTCAAGGCCCTGAAGGCCC
>CAZZHB010000159.1:0-2099 GCA_964653615.1 uncultured Aquiluna sp. | reverse complement strand
CTGGTTGCATCGATTCTCGCGCCGCTAATTCGCCTAATGTTCCGCATCAAGACCAAGGGTCTGGAGAATCTTCCGTCCGGCGGCTACATCCTGGTCGCTAACCATGTGAACTACCTGGACCCACTGGCATTTGCCTACTCGGTATTCATTCACATGAAGCGCACCCCGCACTATCTGGCCAAAGAATCGCTATTTAGAATTCCAGTGCTGGGGGCACTACTTCCAAAGGTTGGTCAAATTCCGGTTTATCGCACCGGTCGATCCAACGAAGAACCACTTCGAGCCGCAATCGAGTTCCTAAAGGCTGGGCAGGTGGTCGTGGTGTTCCCCGAGGGCACGCTGACTCGCGATCCTGAACTTTGGCCGATGCGCGGCAAATCCGGAGCGATTCGCTTGGCTATCGAGCTCGGTTTGCCGATTGTGCCGGCCGGTCACTGGGGCATTGAGAAGGTTTTGGGAACCTACTCTAAGAAATTTAGGCCAAACCCGTTCCACGTGGTGAACGTTCAAATCGGTAAGCCGATGCACTTTGATGAGCTTCGCAAGGACGGCGTTAGCGCCCAGGAAGTAAACCAGGCCACCGAGAAGGTAATGAAGGAAATCGCCGCAATAGTTGGTGAATTGCGCGGCGAGACGCCACCTACTGAACTTTGGGACCCGGCCAAAAAGGGTCAGACCGAGATCGGTAACTTTAGGAAGAAGAAGTGAGCCGAATCGTGGTGATGGGTGCCGGATCATGGGGCACCACGGTTGCGAAGGTAATCGCAGATGCCGGTTCTGAGGTTGTGCTTTGGTCCAGGCGTGAAGAAGTAGCGAACGAAATCAACGAGACCAAGCGCAATAGCGACTATCTTCCGGGCATTGACCGGCCAAACTTTCTGCGACCAGTGACCTAGGTGTCGCACTCGAAGGCGCGGAGCAGATTTACCTGGCGATTCCCTCGCAAAGTCTGCGCGAAAGCCTTGCGGTTTGGAAAGATCTGATTCCCAAGGGTGCAACGCTAATTAGCCTGATCAAGGGCCTAGAGCAGGGCACCGGCCTTCGCATGAGTGAGGTCATGGTCGAGGCAACCGGTCTGCCGATGACTCACATGGCAGTGGTTTCCGGGCCCAACCTGGCGCTAGAGATTGCCAAGCAGGAGCCGGCAGCTTCGGTGTGTGCCTGTGCCGACGCAGAGCGTGCCAACGAGGTGGCTAGAACGCTATCGAATGACTACTTCACGGTGTTTACGAATCACGATGTGATCGGGACCGAACTCGGTGGCGTGCTCAAGAACCTGATTGCGGTTGCAATTGGCATTGTGAACGGGCTGGGCTATGGGCAAAACACCAAGGCCTCGATTATGACCAGAGGGCTGGCGGAAATTACCAAGTTCGCTGTTGCCCACGGCGCTCGCCGCCGCACCATGTTTGGACTTGCAGGACTTGGGGATCTGATTGCAACCAGCGAATCGGTACTCTCGAGAAACTTTAGGGCGGGTGAAATGCTGGGCCAGGGCTTCACCAAGCGCGAGGTGCTCAAGCGCATGAAGCAAACTGCCGAGGGACTGAGCTCGGTCGAGCCAGTGCTCGAGAGCGCGGGTCAAAAGGGCATTGAAATGCCGATTGTGGCTCAGGTGAGCGATGTTTTGAATGGTCGAATGAAACCGCAGGAGTTTGGACGCCAGCTAAATCTTGCGGATGATGTCGAGGTGGAGTTTTGATTCGTTTAGCACTGATTTACGGCGGCGCTTCCTCCGAACACAGCGTCTCTTGCGTTACCGCACTCGGGGTTTATTCGGCAATCGATAAATCCAAGTATGAGGTGATTCCAATCGGCATCACCCCATCGGGAAAGTGGGTGCTTAGCCCGATCTCTCCGGACTGGAAGCTCTCCGATGCTCCAGTGGTGCCAGACGGCCCAGAGGTCTACCCAGCTTTGGGTGGCGGAAGCTGGAAGAGTGAAAATGGTGATGACCTTGGGGTCATTGACATCGCCTTCCCGGTGCTGCACGGACCAAACGGTGAGGATGGCTCGATCCAGGGACTGCTGCAGCTTTGCCAGGTGCCATACGTCGGCAACGGTGTGCTAGCTTCCGCGGTTGCAATGGAGAAGTCCAA
>CAZZHB010000158.1:0-2119 GCA_964653615.1 uncultured Aquiluna sp. | reverse complement strand
GACGTCGCTACCCTCCGCAAGTTCGTTTCAGACCGCGGCAAGATCCGCGCTCGTCGTATCACCGGTGCAACGGTGCAGGACCAGCGCAAGATCGCAACCGCCATCAAGAATGCACGTGAGATGGCACTATTGCCATACTCCGGTGCTGGGCGCTAAGGAGAATCCCCATGTCGAAGCTAATTTTGACCAATGAGGTCTCCGGACTCGGTTCCGCAGGCGACGTTGTAGACGTAAAGGCAGGTTACGCACGTAACTTCCTACTACCAAACGGCCTAGCTGTTGTTTGGACCAAGGGTGGAGAGAAGCAGATCACTCAGATCCGCGCTGCTCGCCAGGCTCGCGAGATTGCTTCTGAAGAAGAGGCAAAGGCGATCAAGGCCAAGCTAGAAGAGAAGGCAATCCGCATCAGCGTCAAGGCTGGTTCGAACGGCCGCATCTTCGGTGCAGTCAAGACCCAGGACGTTGTTGATGCAGTTGTTGCCCTAGGCATCGGTGCAATCGACAAGCGCAAGGTTGAGATCTCTTCGAAGATCTCTTCCGTTGGCGAGTACGAGGCAACTGTTCGCGTAACCAACGACCTAGTTGCAACCGTCAAGCTACAGGTAGTTGCTTCAAAGTAATTTAGAAGTACGAAAACGGCCCAGGTAACCCCTGGGCCGTTTCCATTTTTTACACAAAAACTCTTCGGTTATCCACAACCTTTAGGTTGAGGTTTAGAGTTTTCCACTTTAAATTATCCACAACCAAAACCCTTATAAATAAAGGGTTCGGGCAAAGTTATCCACAGTTATCCACAGGCAAGACGAAGTTTTCCACAGTTTTGTTCGGCGTGTTTCCACAGAGTTATCCACAGTTATCCACAGCCGAGTTTGAATCTAAATTGTCGGTGCCCCAAGCTATACAGGTCGTAGCTTTATCTGGAGGTTTTTATGTCGATGTTGGCACCGGTCCCGTCGGCCGATCCGAGGGTAGCTCCGCACAATCTAGATGCTGAGCAATCAACCCTGGGCGGCATGTTGCTAAGCCAAGAAGCGGTAGCGGAAGTATTCGAAACCGTGTCTGGCGTGGACTTCTACGCCCCTAAGCACGAGCTAATTTTCAACGCCATCCTGAATCTATTTGGTCGTGGCGAGCCAACTGACGTAATCGCAGTCACGGACGAGCTCAACAAGCAGGGAAACCTCGTCAAAGCTGGCGGTGCTGACTACCTACACTCTTTGACTGGCTACGTTCCAACGGCGGCAAATGCTGGCTACTACGCCAAGATTGTGGCGGATAAGGCGATTCTTCGCAGGCTGATTGAGGCAGGTACCCGAATCGCTCAGGCTGGTTACGAGAGCCAGGGCGAGGTCGAGGACCTCGTAAACCAGGCTCAGGCTGAGATTTACAAGGTTTCCAGCCAGTCTTCAAAAGAAGATTACGTTCCGCTGAGCGATTCACTCGAGGCCGCAATTCACGAGATCGAAGGCGCACAGAAGCGTGGCGGCGAGCTAACCGGTGTCCCAACTGGATTTACCGACCTTGATGCCTACACCCACGGCCTTCACCCGGGTCAGTTGGTTATTGTTGCCGCTCGTCCTGCGGTTGGTAAGTCGACCTTTGCCCTGGATCTAGCTAGGAATGCCGCTGTAAAGCACAATCAGGCCACCATCTTCTTCTCCCTTGAAATGGGTCGTGCCGAGATTGCAATGCGTCTAATGAGCGCAGAGTCCTCGATTTACCTACAGTCCATGCGTAAGGGAACTGTTACCGATGCGGACTGGACTCGTTTGGCAGCTGTGCGTGGACGCATCAATGATGCTCCGCTCTACATCGATGACAGCCCAAACATGTCCCTGGTTGAAATTCGAGCCAAGTGCCGTCGTTTGGCCCAGCAGGTTGACCTGAAGCTTGTGGTCATTGACTACATCCAGCTGATGTCCAGCGGTAAGAAGGTGGAATCCAGGCAGCAAGAGGTTTCTGAGTTCTCCCGTGCACTAAAGCTATTGGCCAAGGAGCTTGGCTTGCCGGTTGTGGCACTTAGCCAGCTAAACCGCCAGGCGGAGCAGGCGAAGGACAACAAGCCAGAACTTTCGCACCTTCTCGAATCTGGATCTTTTGAGCAGGATGCCGACGTCGT
>CAZZHB010000157.1:0-2130 GCA_964653615.1 uncultured Aquiluna sp. | reverse complement strand
TGGCCCAGACATTCGACTGGGCTTGCAGGGCGACGGCTAGGCCTAAGCAGAACTCCCCCGCTCTGCCGCCACGGCCAGGCCGGAATGGGTATTCAACAAGGAGTACTACCTGGTGCTAAATCTTGCGGTCGGTGGCAATTTCACCGGTGACATTGACCCCGATCTAAAAAAGGGAACCATGAGCGTGGACTGGATTCGCGCGTATTCGATTGACGGAATCGGAAAGGTAAACCGCTACTAATGAAACGCTTAATTGCAGCTCTATCTGTAGTGACAATGTCACTAATCACCTTTTCAAACCCGGTTTCGGCAGCGACCCCGGTGCGCAAACTGCTTTGGGCCCAAGAGTTCAATGAGGCGGCCGGCAGCCCACCAAACCCAAAGTTCTTCAATTACGACCTAGGTGGTGGTAGCGGCTGGGGCAATAAAGAAGCCCAGTGGTATACCGAAGATGCCGTAAAGACTAACGGCTTAGGCCAGCTCGAGATCAGCGTTACGAAGGTGCCACCGGTGGCAGAGGATGAGCTGCCATACACCTGCTGGGGAGATTGCAAATATTTCTCTGGGCGCATCAAAACCCAAGACAAGGTTCGCTTCAAGTACGGTCGCATGGAAGCTCGAATCAAACTTCCCGCTGGAACCGGTGTCTGGCCGGCATTCTGGATGCTGGGCAGCAACATCAAGTCCAAGAGTTGGCCAACCTGCGGCGAAATTGACATTGTTGAGCTTCGTGGTCGCGAACCTGATCTGGCGATCGCATCAGCACATGGACCTGGCTACTCCGGAGGCAGTGCCAAGACCGGCGTACTGAGGTCTAGAGCGCCACTTTCTGATGCCTACCACATCTATGCCGTGGAGTGGGCTGCCAACAAGATCACATGGTTTTTGGACGGAAAAGTGATTTACACGCTCACCAGCAAAAACGTCAAAGCCAACACTTATGTGTTCAACCAGGATTTCTTCTTGATTTTGAATGTTGCGATGGGTGGGGAGTTTGATGGCGGTCAGCTCGATGAGTCGATTGAAGGCGTCAAGATGAGCGTGGACTACATCCGTTACTACTCGGTAAACGGAGTTGGCAAAGTAACCTACAAATGAGAAGGTCAATGGCGGCAATCCTGACGCCACTTTCCCTACTCGCCGCATATCTGCCAGTCACAGAGAGCACTGCAGCACCTAAGGCAATTACCGGCCACACCTGCACCATCATCGGTACCCAAAAAGATGATGTTCTAGTCGGAACTTTTAAATCCGCTGTGATTTGTGGCCTGGGCG
Source organism: uncultured Aquiluna sp. (assembly GCA_964653615.1). Classification (GTDB taxonomy): domain Bacteria; phylum Actinomycetota; class Actinomycetes; order Actinomycetales; family Microbacteriaceae; genus Aquiluna. The sequence continues at coordinate 855 of CAZZHB010000157.1, read as the reverse complement.
GCAATGATCGTATTTTTGCCTCATCTGGAAACGACATTATTGATGGCGGCAATGGCAATGACCGAATTTCCGCTGGCAGCGGCAATGACCAAATTCACGGTGGTTTAGGTGCAGACTTCATCGAGGTTGGCTCTGGGAAAGACATCTGCTCTTTTGACCGAAGCGACGACATCGTCGGGAGCTGTAAGACGGTCAAGGCTCTAACCAAACTGGTCGTAAATCCAACACCACAGCCTCAAGTGCCGCCAGTTTCGATTTCACCAACAGCATCTGCTTCAATTTCACCAACGACCTCTCCCACAACTTCACCCAAGCCTTCAACTAGCTCTCCGCAGCCAGCTACAACTAGTTCGCCAGTGACTGGCAGCCCAAGCTCAGGCACAACCAGCTCTCCCAGCTCCCCAGGCTCTGCCCCGACTCCAACTTCTAGTGCACCAGCCGCTGAGGCTGCGGTAATTGGCAGCTACGCCGGTGGCTCTAGCCCGATTTCTAATCAATCTGGCACGCCGAGCACCACGGTTACCACCTGGCAGAGCTCGCCAATCACACTTGACTTTGAAGCCGGGGCTTCTGGACTTTTGGGAGTTGGTGGGGATGGCGCGGGCATCGATGCTCACCCCGCCGGTGGGTCGGCAGGCTCGACCAAGGCTGTCAAGGTTGTTCGCGGCGCTGAGAGTTATGCCGGCACCGTCTTCCACCTGGCCGGTAGTGATGTGAACCTGATTAGCCCAACATCAAAAACCGTCTCCCTCAACTTCTATTCACCAACCGCCGGAGCTCCGGTACTACTGAAACTTGAAGATGCCAGTGACTCCTCTAAATACGTCGAAACCATGGCAACAGCAGGTTCGGTCG
>CAZZHB010000156.1:0-2162 GCA_964653615.1 uncultured Aquiluna sp. | reverse complement strand
TGGAGAAACTGTTGAATCAGGAAAAGCCGATGCGCCGTCGCCCTTGGGCGATTGGTTTCGTAATCTTTTTAGGCCTTGTACTATCCGGTGGTGGCTACGCGGCTGCAACCAACGTAGTTCAGACCGAAGTGTCAAGCGCTGACCAGATCGCCGAAGGCCGCAAGCTTTTCTTGGCAAACTGCGCCAGCTGCCACGGCACCAACGGTGAGGGTGCAGTGGGTGGACCTAGCTTGATCGGTGTGGGAGCAGCTTCGGTTGACTTCCAGGTTGGTACCGGTCGTATGCCTGGTCAGGCTTCTGGACCTCAGCTTTACAAGAAGCCAGTTCAATTCACTGAAGAGCAGATTGCGGCCATGGCAGCATACGTTGCGTCCTTGGCTCCTGGGCCTGCAATTCCGGACGCCGAGTACCTTCGCACCACTGGCGATGACATCGATTTAACCCACGGTAGCGAGCTATTCCGCATCAACTGTGCAATGTGCCACAACGCAGTCGGCGCTGGCGGAGCGCTAACCGAGGGCAAGTTTGCGCCTGCTCTGGGCGGTGTTACCGAGAAGCATATCTACGAAGCAATGGTTACCGGCCCTCAGAACATGCCAGTTTTCAACGACGCAAACCTTACCCCTGAGGACAAGCGAGACATCATTGCGTACCTGAAGTACGTGGAAGAGAACGACTCGGTTGGTGGTTATGAACTAGCGTCAATCGGTCCGGTAGCTGAAGGTTTGTTCGTTTGGATCTTCGGATTGGGCTTCATTATCGCGATTACCGTTTGGCTTGGCGCCAAGGCTAACTAGGGAGAAACAGAATGAGCGAAGTAGAAAAGGTTTACTCTGCAGGCCTAGCCACCAACGTCCAGAAGCCTATTTCGGACCCGGGCATCGAGCCTCACCGCGTTCGTATGACCGATAAGAGTGAGAAGCTGGCTAAGGGCGCTGAGCGCCAGATTGCTGTGATGTTTGGCATTTCTATCGTCGGTGCCATCGTTGCTATCTGGGGATTCTTTGCATTCCCAATTGAAGATCTAAGTGACACCCGAAACAACGCCTTCTGGATGGGTATCGGAATGGCTCTGAGCCTTCTAGGTATCGGCTTTGGAGCAGTCCACTGGGCCAAGACCCTTATGCCTGACCACGAGGTCGCAGAGGCCCGTCACCAGGCTCGCAGCTCTGACGAGATGCGCGCCAAGGCAATCGAAATCATTAAGACTGCTGATGCTGAATCTGGATTCACCCGCCGCAAACTGATTCGTCGCTCGCTTTACGGAGCGCTTGCAGTCTTCCCGATTCCAGCTTTGGTTATCTTTGGTGACCTCGGCCCTCAGGTTGGCGACACCCTCAAGCACACAATCTGGAAGAAGGGCGTCCGCCTTGTTCGCGACTCCCATGAGGGTGGCACTCCGATCAAGGCTTCTGAAGTGACCATCGGTTCGGTTTTCCACGTTGTACCTGAAAACCTGAAGGACATTGAGGACCACGGCGAGAAGCTAAACCAAAAAGCAAAGGCAGCTGTGCTTTTGGTGCGCGTTGAGCCTTCCGAGCTAAAGGAAGACCCAGCCAAGGCTTCTTGGAGCTATGACGGCATCGTCGCTTACTCGAAGATCTGTACCCACGTGGGTTGCCCGGTTGCACTTTACGAGCAGCACACTCACCACCTGCTTTGCCCTTGCCACCAGTCCACATTTGACCTAGCGGATCACTGCAAGGTTATTTTCGGACCAGCGGCAAGGCCTCTCCCCCAGCTAGCTATCGAGGTAGACGCTGAGGGATACCTAGTCGCACAAGGCGACTTCACTGAGCCCGTAGGGCCTTCATTCTGGGACATAAGGCAGTCATAATGAGCACCTCTACTGAAAACAAGCCAACTACCTTTATTGGTAACACCGCTAACTACCTAGATGAGCGTCTAAGCCTGGGTGGAGTGCTGAAGAACTTCGGTCGCAAGGTATTCCCTGACCACTGGAGCTTTATGCTCGGTGAGGTTGCCATGTACTCGTTCGTGGTACTGCTGATCTCTGGAACCTTCCTAACCTTCTTCTTCCAGCCATCCATGGCTGCGGTTCACTATGAGGGCAGCTATGCACCGCTGAAGGGTGCAGAGATGTCTATTGCGTATGCATCGAGCTTGGACATCAGCTTTGACATTCGTGGTGGTCTTCTAAT
>CAZZHB010000155.1:0-2173 GCA_964653615.1 uncultured Aquiluna sp. | reverse complement strand
ATGTAACCGATGGTTTGATAGTGAACTCCGACCTGCTCGGCGAGCTCTTGCCGAGATAGGCCGGATAGGGTGCGCAGTTCTTCGATGCGGTTAGCTACCCGCTCTTCTTCAGACTTTGGTTTACGACCCATGCATGTAGCATAAATGCTATGTAGTAATAATGCAACAAATATTAGGAAACTTTTTTCAGAACCGTGTGCGCCTTAGCCGCCCAGGTGTGCTTCTTGGCAAGAGATCCCAGAATTGCAATCAAGATAGGGAGCCAGAAGTTCTTCAAAATCCAAAAAACTACTTTCTTCATACCAACTTCCTCAACTGCTCAAACACTCGATCCTCGTCGATTTTCCAGAACGAAACTTGCTTACCGTTGATTAACAACACCGGGATCTCATCGGTAAATTTCTCAAACTCTGGATTCGAATCAATCTCTGCCAATTCAACCTGGTAGCCGCTATCTGGGTATTCCGCACTAAAGCGGCCCAGAACCCTAGCCAGGTTGCTCTCGGCAACCTCACAGAGGTGGCAACCCTGTCGAACAACGAGGGTTAGGTGAATTTGTTCAGGCACCCATAAAGCCTATGTCCTCTCATTGGCGGAATAGACTAAGCCGGTGCCAGAGCCAGAAGACCTAAAGCCCAAGATTGAGGCTGCGTTTTTTGACGTCGACAACACCCTGGTCAGAGGCTCAACCTCAATCCTGTTTGGCAAGGTTGCTTTTGCCGGAGGAGCCATCAAGCGCAGGGACATCTGGCGCTTCATGTTTGAGCAAGTGATGTTTATCCGCAGGGGCGAGAAGAACTCCAAGATGGCGGACTTCAAGGATCGAGCTTTGCAGCTGACCAAGGGGCACCCGGTTGAGGAGCTCAGGCAGCTGATCGACACGGTCTATGAATCCGAGATCAAACCCAGACTCTGGCCTGAGGCAGTAGCTGCCTTGAAAGACCACCTCTCTCAAGGCCGAGAGGTTTGGCTTATCTCTGCAGCTCCAGTGGAGCTAGTGCAGAAGATTGCTGACGACCTAGGCGCAACTGGAGCTCTTGGGACCGTGGTTGGCCACGATGGAGACGTGCTAACCGGTGAATTGGTTGGCGAGCCACTACACGGCAAAGCCAAGCGCAAAGCGGCCAAGAGCCTTGCCAAAGAGCGTCACATTTCGCTGAAGCGCTCTTTCGCCTATTCGGATTCGGTGAACGACTTGCCGCTACTAACCCTGGTTGGTCACGCGGTTGCGGTAAACCCAGACAAGGTGCTCAGGCGCTATGCCGAAGCTGCCGGCTGGGACATCCAGCAGTTTAGAAAGCGCGACCTGAAAAAGTAAAAAACCCGCCCGAAGGCGGGTTTTAGAGAAGATTTACTTCTTGTTGCGACGCTGGTGGCGAGTCTTACGAAGTAGCTTGCGGTGCTTCTTCTTAGACATACGCTTGCGGCGCTTCTTGATGATTGAACCCACGAAAACCTCACAAAGCTTGTGTTACTGTCCGATTGGACAACCTGAGAAGTTTAGCCCCTACACCTGCTTGGCTCAACCTCAGCAGCAACATCCAAATTGGTATTACTTGGTGCGCTTTACCTTTGACTTGACTTCGGTAGCCAAGTGCTTGGCCTCAGCCTTAACCTCGTCAACAACTTCTTCGACTTTGTCGCGAGCGATCTTCTCGAAGTCCTTAGCGCTCTTGGCTGCCTCAACCTTGGCGTCAGCAAGCTTGCGACCTAGGCGGTGACCTAGTTCCTTAGGGTCAACATCGATATCCAGCTCGTCGGCCTTTAGCTTGAGCTGTTCTCCTAGCCATCCAGCCTTCTCGGTTAGCCAGTGACCCAGCTTCTCGCCGGCTGCTCCAAGGGTCTGGGCAATCTCGTCGCCCTCCTCCTCTTCGGCATCAAAGCCGAGAGATAGGAAGTTGATCATCCAGTCTTCGATTTCCTCAAGAGGCTCAGGGACCACAGAGTAGAAACGCTTTTGGCCGTCTTCACGGGCAGCGACCAGGCCGACCTCGCGCAGGGTCTTGAGGTGCTTAGAAACGGTTGGCTGTCCCAACTTGGTGCGCTCAACCAGTTCGGTGACGGTAAGTTCTCCGCTACCTCCGGTGAGGTGAGAATCTAGAAGCGTCTCAAGCAGCACGCGTCTAGTTGGATCTGCAATTGCTTCAAAGATGTCTGCCATGGAATAAGACTA
>CAZZHB010000154.1:231-2180 GCA_964653615.1 uncultured Aquiluna sp. | reverse complement strand
GATTTGCCGCGCCAATTGACGCAGGCTTCACCAAGGTCTCAGATTTGCAAGGCAAAAGACTTGCCACAGCATATCCAAATCTCATCTCTGACTACCTAGCAGAGCACGGCATCAGCGCAGAAATTATCAAGCTGGATGGTGCAGTCGAATCTGCGGTCAAGCTAGGAGTTGCGGATGCAGTTGCGGATGTGGTTTCAACTGGAAACACCCTTCGCAAGGCAGGGCTTGCAATCTTTGGTCCTGTGATTCTCCGGTCAACAGCAAGGTTGATTTGCGCACCCGGTAAGGCATCCGACGCAGCGAAATTGCTTCGCCGATTGCAGGGTGTAATTGTTGCCCGTGAGTACGTGATTTTTGACTACGACTGCCCGATTGAACTGGTTGAAGCAGCTAGCAAGCTAACTCCAGGAATTGAATCACCCACCATCTCGCCTTTGGCAGATAAAAACTGGGTGGCGGTTCGTGCTCTGGTCAAGGCCGACCAAACCAACGAGATTATGGATCAGCTGTACGAGATTGGTGCCCGAGCGATCCTGGTCAGCGCAATCCACGCCGCGAGAATCTAGTGCCAGCAATTCGCGTCATACCCTGTCTCGATGTTGCTGCTGGTCGAGTGGTCAAGGGTGTGAATTTTCAGAACCTAAGGGACTCCGGAGACCCTGTTGAATGAGCAAATCGCTACTACCTTCAAGGTGCTGACGAGATCACTTTCTTAGGTGTGGCGGCAACAAACGAGAATCGTGGCACGACCATGGAAATGGTCACCAGATGTGCCGAGCAAGTCTTTATTCCGCTGACCGTGGGTGGAGGAATTCGGGAAGTCTCTGATGTCTCGCGATTATTAGCAAGTGGTGCAGACAAGGTTTCGGTTGGTTCCGCGGGAATTCGCAGACCGCAGTTGCTTGCCGAAATAGCAGCTGAGCACGGCAATCAAGTGTTGGTGATATCACTAGACCTTAAACGAGCGGATACAAGATCGGGCTTTGGTGTTACGTCAAACGGAGGCCGGGAACTAACACAGCTTGACGCCATGGAATGGATTAGAGAGGTTCAGGATCTCGGCGCTGGAGAGCTTTTGGTAAACAGCATCGATGCCGATGGCACCAGAGACGGTTTTGACCTCGAGATGATTGAGCAGGTAAAGCGCATCTCGGCTGTGCCGGTGATTGCTTCCGGTGGCGCTGGCAAGCTGGAAGATTTCATCGAGGCGGCCAATGTCGGTGCTGATGCACTTTTGGCTGCGAGTGTTTTTCACGAAGGGTTGTTTACGATTTCAGATGTGAAAGAAAGCATGCGGTCTGCTGGCTTGGAGGTGCGATGAGAAATTTAGATCTGTCCAAGGTGAAATTTGATTCCAGCGGACTAGTTGCTGTAATCGCACAGGATTTTGAGTCGAAGGCCGTTTTGATGTTGGCATATGCGTCCAAGCAAACTCTTCAGGAGACACAGGAACTTGGCAAGATGGTCTATTTCTCCAGGTCCCGAAACGCCCGCTGGCTCAAAGGTGAGACATCAGGTAACTATCAAGAAGTAGTTAGCCTAAGTCTGGATTGCGATGGTGATACCGTGCTCGCGCAGGTAAGACCTCATGGTCCGGCCTGCCACAACGGCACTGCCACCTGCTTTGAGGAGATCTAATGCTGAGTCTTGATCAGGTGCGCGAGCTAGCCAAAGACTTCAATGTGATTCCGATTAGTCGAAGACTCTTTGCCGGCACCGAGACCCCACTGGGCATCTACCAGAAGCTATGCGATCAAAAACCAAACACCTTCCTGCTTGAATCTGCAGAGCAGGGCGTATGGGGTCGCTACTCATTTATCGGAGTGCGATCTCGTGGCCAGTTGGTTGCGACCGAGAACACCGTGAGCTGGAATTCCGAACACAGTGCACTCCCAACCGGCGATTTACCAAATAACCCGCTGGATGCTCTCGAGGCCTTGCAATCCAGT
>CAZZHB010000154.1:0-221 GCA_964653615.1 uncultured Aquiluna sp. | reverse complement strand
GGGGCAGTCAACTGACTAGAGCGACTTCCACAGCCAAAGCCAGCCGACTATCAGGTACCGCTTCTTGCTTTCAATCAATTCAGTCAGCTGATTGTTATGGATCACCTGAGTGCGGAGCTAATTCTGGTCGGTGTGGTGTTTGTTGATGGCTCAGATATCAAGGCCAACTACGAGCGAGTGTTGGCTGAACTCTCCGAGGTTGAGGCTGCGCTTAGGGAGCC
>CAZZHB010000153.1:651-2188 GCA_964653615.1 uncultured Aquiluna sp. | reverse complement strand
GATCTAGCGAGATTTGCTGATCACAACTTCTTGCCAGCTGGTGATCGTGCGTAAGAGCAATCACAATCATTCCGGCTTTGGAGAGTCGACTGAGCAGTGCAAACAGATCAGCTGCATTTTGGCGATCCAATCCCGAACTTGGCTCATCAAGAATCAAAACGCTGGCCTTTGCAAGCAGGCCGCGAGCAATTGCTAATCGCTGAGCTTGACCGCCTGAAATATTTGTTGAGTCTTCACTAATTTCTGCTTCGAGTAGGCCCCTGTTTTCAAACTCAGCCAACAGCCCAACCTTCTCAAGAGCCTGGAGCATTTTTATCTCGTCGACCTCACCTGAGATCTCTAGATTCTGCCTGAGTGTTCCGCGGAAAAGGTGTGGATTTTGCTCAATCAGAACGATATGGCTTCGCCTGCTGACCAGAGAGAACTGCTGGGCTGACTCCCCGTTGATCTTATAAATGCCTGATTTTGGGGATATCAGTGAGGCGATCACCATAGCCAAGGTGGATTTACCGCAACCAGAAGCTCCGGTAACAGCGGTTAGCTCTCCGGCTTTGAATCTCAAACTGATGTTTTGCAGCACCCATTTGCCAGTTCTGGTCACCGAGAGATTCTCGAGCTCAAGGCTATTAACGCTCTCCAGACCTCGAGCCCCTTCCGAAACCAACAGCTCTTCAGAAACCTCCCTGCCGAGAAGTTCCTGCAGTCTAAGTTTTGAAATGCGATACCCCCGATAGGCCCCAGCTATCGGTTGAAGCTGACTGTAAACGTCAAATGCCGCAAGTGGTAGCAGTAAAAGTGCTGCGGTATGAACAGGATCAAAACTTCCGGCTTGAGCAAGCGCTACCCAGCCTGCCGCCACGGCCGCCATAGCACCACCGAGGCTTATCGCACCGCCGGCTAACGAGAGTGGCAACACTCGGCGACGGTCCAGACTCCATAATCGGTTCTCCAATTCTGCGAGCTGCAACCGCATTTGCGAAGCCCAGCCGTAACTTGAGATTAGATCAGCATGAGACAGCAGAATTTGAATTTTGGAACGCAATTGTTGCGAGGCATCAAGGCGTTGTGCTTCGACATTCTTTGAGGTGGAAGCACTTAGCCAAATAGCTCCCAAGGCAGACAGTAATGAAATCAAGAGCAGCCAAATCCCCGCTTCCGGGAGCACCACGCTAGCAATTACAAACATTGCGGCCGTTGCGCTCGCAGCCTGAAGTAAGGGCGTGAAGACGCGCAGCGGCCCATCTTGCAATCTCTCGACATCGGAGGTGAATCTCTCCAGCGACTCCCCGCGCTCACTGAGCCCACCAGGGGCCAAAGCGGCCAGCTTTTCGAAAATATGGGGCCTGAGAGCACCGAGATTTCTGAACACGGCCGCATGCAGAGCTAAGCGCTGGAAATACCGGAAACTCGCTCTACCGAGGGCAAACGTTCTTACTCCCACCACAGCGACCATCAGGTAAAGGATCGGGGGTTGTTGAGAGGCCCTGGAAATCAAAAAAGCGCTGGTGGCAAGCAGTGCGACCGCACTAATCGCCTC
>CAZZHB010000153.1:0-641 GCA_964653615.1 uncultured Aquiluna sp. | reverse complement strand
AGCTTTAGTTCGCTAGTCAAAATTCACCAACCTATCGGCAGCGCCAATCAATTGCCTAGAGTGAGATATCGCGACCACGCTTATGCCTTGTGTCGCGAGCTCACGTAGTTCGCTTATGACTCTGGCTTCAGTATCTGCATCTAATTGACTGGTCGGCTCATCCAGCAACAACATATCGCCACCGGAGATTGCTAGGCGGTAAAAAGCTCTAGCCAAGCCCACTCGCTGACGCTGCCCACCGGAAAGCAAGTCCGTGTCGCTGACTAGTGCCTCTGGGGACAATTCCGTTAGCTGAGCACGTTCGAGGGCGCGATTCACCGCGACATCATCGCCCGGATTCGGACCGGTGATATTTGAGCGAATGGTTCCCGGAATTAGTTGGGTTTGCTGCGGCATCCAAGTTGCCAGCGGTTGATCTAGTCGCTTTAGTGCAATCGATTTGCCGACACCGGATTTGCCAACGATGACCGTTATACCTGCTTGAGGTTCGATTTCAAGCTCAGCAGCTGGCTTGGTTGCGGAGTCCTCCAGCAAGTCCAAAACTTTTGAGGTAACGGCAACGCCCTGGGCCGCGGCATGAAATTGCGCACCGACATTTCGAAGCGGAAGGTAAACCTCAGGCGCGATTATCAGAACGAATA
>CAZZHB010000152.1:0-2188 GCA_964653615.1 uncultured Aquiluna sp. | reverse complement strand
GATTGCGAATCAAACACACCAATGGTGAAGAGCGCGGGCAGATCTTCGTGCCTTTCGTCAACACAATTGTTGGACTCGGTTCAATCACCCTAGTGATTGTCTTTGGTTCGTCATCTGCGCTGGCTGGTGCATACAGTTTCGCAATCGCATTTACCATGCTGGTTTCAACAATTGGTCTATTCATCCTGGCTTTCAATAAGTGGAAGAAATACCGCCTGGTTCTTTTACCAATCTTCACGGTCTTCTTGATCATGGACCTATCGCTATTCTCAGCCAGTGCAACCAAGCTAATAACTGGGGCCTGGTTGCCGTTGCTTGCCGGTTTCTGCTTGGCATCGATGATGTGGATCTGGCGCAAGGGTCGCTTTGAGCTGGACAAGCGTCTTAGCGAAACCTCGATGAGCTGGAGCAGCGTCACCAGAATGCGCAACAGCGGCAAGATCGCAATTACCGACAATGTTGGCATCTACCCTTCCGCTGTTTTGGGGGTCGTGCCCCAAGCACTTGAGCAGCAGATTCGAGTCTTGGGCAGTATGCCCAAGGAGATTGTGGTTGTCACAGTGGAGTCAATTGACTCTCCAATCTGTCACAAACCACCGGTCTATGAAAAGGTGAACGACTACCTTGCGACCGTTTCCGTGCCATCGGGATTCATGGAACAGCGAAATGTTCCGAGGGCACTTCGATCTCACTCGGTGGCGGAGCATTTCGACGAAAAAGATGCGATTTACTTCGTCACTGACAGAACGTTGATTCCTGCCGATAAGACTGGGCTAAACAAGGCTGAAGAGCTAATCTTCACAACCCTGCACCGCAATGCCACTACCCCGGCGCACTACTATCACCTACCAGAGCGCAGGGTTATCACCTTCGACATCTCTATCGAGGTTTAGTAATCAGAACTCGATCAATCGAGTGCTAAGTAGCAAACTAGGACTCTAGAACCCCGAGAGCCTTGGCTAGGTTCAGGATCTTTTCGGCACGCTTGATGCGCGGTGGGTCAGAGCCGTCTCGCACCATGCCGCCGGAAGCTGCAAAGTCCTCGAAGAACTCTTGAGCCCAAACGATGTCTGACTCGGTTGGGCAAATAGTCTCGTTGATGACCACGGTTTGTTTTTCATCCAGGCATAGCTTGCCGGTGAGGCCCAGGCTCACTGCCAGAGCCGCCTGCTGCCTAAGGGCTGAGTGATTTGGGCCGACGGTTGGGCCGTCGATCGGTCCTGGTAGGTCACCGATGCGGCTGGCTAACACCAGTTTGGTTCTTGGGTAGCTCATCGCGAGATCGTCGGCACTGGTGCCGGTGTCACGTCGGTAGTCACCGGAGCCAAAAGCCAACCTAAAAGCACCCTTGGCCTTCGCGATTTCCACTGCATTTTCAATACCCATTGCCGACTCCACCAGAGGGATGATTGGCAGGTGGGAGCCAAGCAGTTTGTAGGTCTGTTCCACGCTCTGGCCATCCTCGGTCTTGGCGAGCATCACGCCCTTGAGGCCAGGAGCTCGGCTTAGGGCAATGAGGTCATCGCGCCAAAACTCAGTGCTGGCGTCATTTACTCGAACCCATGCAGATCCAGACTGCAGCCAGTAGACCACGGCGTCGCGGGCACGCTCTTTATTCAGAGGGTCAACGGCATCTTCTATGTCAATTACGACCTGGTCTGCTCTAGATTCACTAATTGCATCAAGCTGGTCAGCCTTGAGGCTGTTCACCAGTAGCCATGACCTGGAAATCTCAGGTTGTATTGACATTTCTAGCTCCATTACTAAAAGTCGTAACTGAAACCCTATTGCACCGAAGGCCCCTTGAAGCTTTCTTGAAGCAATACTGAGCTTTGTTGTCAACTTCAAACCTTAGGATGTTTCTAGCAATCAAAGGAGACCCGATGACCAACAACAACCCTTACGCCAGCAACAATTTCAGCCCTGAGACTGAGAAGCTATTGGCGATCTTGGTGCATGTTTTGGCAATTCCTTTTGAATTCTTTGCTCCGGTGATTGGTTACTTTGCCCTCAAGGGCAAGGGGCCGTTTATTACCCACCACGTGAGAGAGTCTTTGAACTTTGGCATCACCATGCTTTTGGTAATGGTCGTCTTGCTTATCTCCATTGTTGGCTGGCTGCTACTTTGGGTGCCACCGATTTACTGGTTCATCATGAGAGTGATTGCCGCAATCAAAGCTGCCCAGGG
>CAZZHB010000151.1:0-2202 GCA_964653615.1 uncultured Aquiluna sp. | reverse complement strand
ATCGGGGACACCAGCCTGGTCGGGAGCAGCCGCAACCCTGAGCACTCTAGGTAGTGCGGTGGGCGCCATCCCCCTTGCCAACCTCGCCTACCGGATGGGTAGAAGAATTGCGTTGGCAACTGGTGCTGCCATTGCGATATCAGGCGCTTTGGGCATGATTATGGCCGCAACACTCAGGTCTTTCCCGCTGGAAATTCTTGCGCTGTTCTTGCTAGGTGCCGGCTCTGCGGTAGGACTCCAGGCGAGATTTGCAGCGGTTGATATTCCGGTCTCTGGCTCGAGGGGCAAAGATCTTTCGATGGTGGTTTGGGCCACAACTATCGGTGCGGTGGTAGGTCCCAACCTAATTGCCCCTGGCGAAACCCTGGGTCTATCCATCGGCCTAGCCCACCTTGCTGGACCATTCCTTTTCACGATTGCCGCGCAGCTAACTTCAACTTTGATCTTCTGGTTTGGTTTGAGGCCTGATCCGCTATTGATAGCCAAAGAGGTTGCGGGGCTTCCCGATAAAAGAAAAAATCCCGGCTTCAAAGCCGCCATAGAGGTAATTCGTGCCCAACCCCTGGCCGGATATGCGGTCCTCACCATCGCACTGAGCCACATGGTCATGGTCTCGGTGATGAGCATGACCCCGGCTCACCTGAGTGCCACCGGCCACTCGCTCTCTGATGTCGGATTGACCATCTCACTCCACATCGCTGGAATGTATGCCTTTGCACCCCTTTTTGGAATGCTCTCTGACCGCTTGGGTTCGGTCAAGACGATTGTGTTGGGACAACTGATTTTCCTGGTTTCACTGGGCTTTGCAGGACTGGGTCAAAACAGCTTCCAGTTGGTGATGATTGGGTTGTTTTTATTGGGCCTTGGCTGGTCAGCCTCCACGGTTGCCGGCAGTGCACTTTTATCCGAAGTGCTTCCAACGGATGAAAAGACCAAGGTTCAGGGCTTCAGCGATTCACTGATGAACCTCTCGGGTGCGTTCGGTGGCGCGATCTCCGGAACCATTTTGCTGCTCTACACCTTTGGTGGTTTGAACGCGGCAGCACTGATTCCAGTGGTGTTTATAGTGATTGCAACCAGCTACTCGAGACGTTGGCGCGGGGAAAAAGAAATCCGCTCCTGAGACCAGTAGTCGATCAAGAGCGGAATTCGTGACTCCAGCGGGATTTGAACCCGCGCTACTGCCGTGAGAGGGCAGCGTCCTAGGCCGCTAAACGATGGAGCCGAAAGCAACCTGAGAAGTTTGCCACAAATCCGGCAAGTTGGCAATCTAACGGCTGAACACCTGCAGTGCTCCCGGGTGGACCTCGGCGCTAAATGGTGCCTGACCAACAATCTCCCCATCGCAGGAAATGGGGTAGCTGGCATTTTCGATGCGAATCGACTTCGCCTTGAAGATCTCGACCTCAGGGAACTTAAGGTGACCGCCCTGATAGACCGTCGGAAAAATCTTCAAAAGCCTTGGCCTTGAAACTTCGTGCAGGATAAACACTTCAAGCTCGCCATCGGTGATGTCTGAGTGCGGGGAAATTCTCATTCCTCCGCCAAAATTTTTGACATTGGCAACACCGCAGAGCATCGCCTTGAAGGTTCGATGCTCACCATCTGCGGTCACGTGATACTCAATAGGCCTAAAACTCGGAAGTTCCAAGAGCATGGCTGCCACGTAGGAGTTTGGGCCCTTGGGCCACTTCAATCCGTTGGCTCGCTTGGCGCAAATGGCATCGAAGCCGGCCGAGATAGAACCCAGTGACCAAAATTCTCGATCTCCAGTTGCAACTCGCATCACATCCACCCGCCTTGGAGTGGTCAAAGATTCCAAGATGTTGTCGATGGCTGCCTTCGGATTACCGAGCTCGATGCTTAGCTCTCTGGCTTGATCGTTGCCGCTACCGGCTGGCACGATGCCGAGCGGGATTTGGTTGGGAACGCAGATGTTGACTCCGAGCTGAGTGGTGCCATCTCCCCCAACGGCAATCACCCCAGAAATTTCTTGATCGGAAATTGCAATTTGAGCTTTCTTGGCCGCCGCCGTGGCGGAATCTGCGGTGAGGTTGATTGCCGCAACCCCCGCCTTAGCGAGCTGAGCAAACACCTGCTCACCCACCAAATTTCCCCTGCCACGATTGGCTGCGGGATTGACTAAGACTCCAATTGGCTTCATTGCCGACCTTTCTCAGATGCCACAAACATAGACTGTTC
>CAZZHB010000150.1:0-2217 GCA_964653615.1 uncultured Aquiluna sp. | reverse complement strand
GATCTTCGATATTTTGGAGCAGACCGACCCAGGTCGCGGTGGCGAGATTCAGCTCACCGACGCACTCGAATACGCGGTTGAACACCCTGAAATCGCAGGTGGAGTTCGCGGTGTGGTCTTTACCGGCAGAAGATATGACACCGGTGACAAGTTGGACTTCATCAAGGCAACCCTCAAGATCGGCATCGATCGCGACGACATTGGCAAGGACCTTCGGTCCTGGCTAAAGGAGTTCGCTACAGATCTTTAGTGCGGCGGCACTTTTCTGAGCAGAATTTGACCTGATCCCAGGTCTTTTCCCACTTCTTGCGCCAAACCATTGGTTTGCCGCATCGTTCGCAAAGCTTCTCAGGAAGGTTTTCCTTCTTGACACCTCGCATTTACTGGTCAGATTCGGTTGAGACCGGTGCCTTGGTAATGGTCAACTTGGACTTAGGAGCATCCATCATCTCCACCCAGGTGTTGCCGATTGCAAACTTCACCGGCTCGCCAGTTTCTAGGGTGTAGCGAATTGGCTGGTCGTTACCGGCCTTGGTCCAAACCGCCTTGATGTAGTAGCCATCGCTAAAGATGTGTGCCACACCGGTGTTGTCGTTGAGTTTGGCCTTTGGAATTGCACCATACTTCGGGTCGATAAAGCTCAGATCGTGCTGAACTTCTAGCACGATGACATTCTTGGCCATCACCTGTGCGCCACCCTCTTGCAGGTGCTCGGTCTTGTCCATCCAGCGCAGCCAAACAGTCTGGCTTGCGGTTGACCATGGATAGCTGCCGGTTCCCGGCTTCCAGGTTGAGCGCAGGGTTGGGTACTTCACGTCGATCGCTTCAACCTTTTCTCCCAGTGCTACCGCGCTTGGCACGGCGTCAAAAACCATGGACTGAGCTGGTGCTGGCTGCTCACCGTGTAGCGCCTCAAGCTTCTGAGCTCGGAAGAACAGGTTCCAAGGTGCGCGCCTAGAAGGCTCCCGGAAGTAGGTGTCCTTATCGTTCTCGGTGTCCTCATCGCTCATTACCAAACCGGTTTCGCGAGCGGCTTTCTTAAAGGGCGCTTGGCCACCGGAGTAAACGAAGACACCGCTGTACTGGTCGATGATGCTGGCATCCACCGGACGCACCGAACGAACTGGTCCAATGGTTTCAGGCATCTGAGAGTGCCAGACCGGAAGCAATCGAGTCATGCCGCCCTCAACGCGGGTGACGTAAACCAAATCGGCGTCGTTCAGCGCAAGCTGCGGACGGCCGTTGTAGGTGTTGTCAATCTTCGCAGAGAGCGCAGGCAGCGCAAGGAAGGGGTTAGTGCCCTCAAGGTACTGAACACCGGTTAGTGGTGCGGTAAGAAATACCGGCTCCGGGGTTGGCTCTTCGGTTGCAGTCTGAGTTGCACTCTGGGTCGGCTCTGGGGCCGAGGTGCAGCCGGTTAGGGCCAGAGCAGTGAGCAAAAACAGGGCGGAGATTTTCTTACCGATACGCATTTACCTAAGTTTAGGAGGCTAAGCACCCCGATTAGGGCATTGTGACTTCGCGGGTAAACTTGTTAGGTGAATCTAATTGCAATCCGAACCTCCGTAACCGATGACATCGTGGGCTGGTTCGATGCGGTTGGTCCGGTGCTTTTCTACGTCGCTGTCTTCGGACTGGTTTTTGCGGGAACCGGCCTCTTTGTCGGTGCTTTTATACCTTTTATCACCGGTGACTCACTAGTTTTTGCAGCTGGCCTAATTGCGGCAGCACACGCCGACTCAATCAACATTTACGTGATGGCAATTGGTGTTGGCATTGCGGCCTGGCTCGGTGACCAGGTTGGCTACACCCTTGGTCGACACTTTGGCAGACCGTACCTGGATAAACGCAATGGCAACTGGCTAAAGAAGGCAATTGTCCGCTCCGAACAGTTCTACCAAAGCTATGGCTGGTGGTCGGTGGTGGTGGCCCGATTTATCCCCTGGGCCAGAGTCATCATCCCTGCGGTGGCTGGTATTGGAAAGATGAACTACTACAAGTTCTTCAGTGCAAACCTGGTTGGTGCCTTGCTCTGGGGAGTTGGTCTTACGGTTGCCGGATACTTCACCTACTCCATCGAGTGGGTCAGGTCTTTCGTCTACATCATCGCGATTATCGTGATTGGGCTAAGCGTTATCGCCGGCGTGAGAACCTGGCGCGCAAACCGAAACAGCTAGTTTTCAATCACTAAATCAGCAAGCTGAAGAGATTTTTCCT
>CAZZHB010000149.1:0-2226 GCA_964653615.1 uncultured Aquiluna sp. | reverse complement strand
TAGCGCGCTTCCCTGACACGGAAGAGGTCACTGGTTCGAACCCAGTATCGCCCACCAAAGAAAAATCCCCACCGATCGAGTGGGGATTTCGGGTTTAAGCCTTGAGTTTTAGAACCTTGGCGGTGTCAGCCAGAAGTTTTTTGGCTAATTTTGGATCATCGTTGAGTTTTTTGCCGAGACCTGGAACCACTGAAGTTAGTTTCTTTTTCCAACCTTCTGCATCTTGCGAGTACATCTTCTCAATCACATCGAGCATTACCGAGACAGCCACTGAAGCGCCAGGCGATGCGCCGAGTAGACCAGAGATCGTGCCGTCCTTCGACGCAATGACTTCCGTGCCGAACTGCAAGGTTCCGCCACCCTTGGCAGGTTTAATTACCTGAGCTCTTTGGCCCGCTTCGTATAACGTCCAGTCCTCAGGGTTGGCATTTGGTACAAACTCTCGAAGCCCAGCGATTTTCTGACTGCGGGACTTGGTTACTTCCTTCAGGAGATAGGTCACGAGTCCGAAGTTGCGAATGGCAACGCTTAGGTAGGGGATGATGTTTTTCGGCCTGATAGACAGTGGCAGATCTAACAGCGACCCGTACTTGAGGAACTTGGGGTTGAGTCCAGCGAATGGCCCAAACAGTAGAGACGTTTTGCCATCAACCACACGAGTGTCCAGGTGAGGGACAGACATTGGGGGAGCGCCGACCTGAGCTTGGCTATAGACCTTGGCCTGGTGCTTTTTAACGATCTCTGGGTTGTCGGTCCGCAGGAAATGTCCCGACACAGGGAAAGTTCCATAACCTGCGATCTCAGGAATCCCTGATTTCTGAAGCAGCTTCAGTGCCCATCCACCGGCTCCAACAAAGACTTTGTCGGCACGAACGATTCGCTGATAGTGCTCGCCACCCAACGAAACTTGCCAAGAGCCATCCTGATACTGATGCAAGTTGTTTACCTCGACAGAGGTTTGCACCTTTACGCCGCTTCTCTTTAGCCAGGTAATTAGCTGTTGCGTGATCGCGCCGTAGTCAACGTCAGTTCCCTGTTCAATGAAAGTGGCAGCGATTGATTCCTGAGATCTACCTTCAATGATGAGCGGGGCCCATTTTGCAATCTGCTTAGGGTCAGTGCTGAATTGCATCCCGGCAAACAACGGCTGATCCTTCAAGGCCTGGAATCTGCGGGATAGGTAGTCCGAATCCTTTTCGCCTCGGACGAAAGTCATGTGGGGCACAGTTCGTATAAAGGTTTCTGGGTCCGAGAGGATGCCCTGCTCGACTAGTGCGGCCCAAAATTGACGCGAAACTTGAAACTGTTCATTTATGGCAATGGCTTTGGTTGGGTCCGGGAGCGAGCCGTCCTTGCTATCCGGCATATAGTTGAGCTCGCAAAGGGCAGCATGGCCGGTGCCGGCGTTGTGCCAAGGGTTTGAACTCTCCATGGCCACTTGATCCAAGCGCTCAAAAAGCACAATCTTGGCTTTCGGGTTGACTAATTTGATAAGCACACCCAGGGTGGCCGACATGATGCCGCCACCTACAAGGGCAAGATCGTAGCGCTCTATTTCTGACACTCTAAGAGGGTAACTTATCTAGAGAACTGCCACACCCAGAATCGTGCCAATTAGGTATGAAAGTCCCACGGTGACAATTGAAACGAAGACGTTTCTCAGCACGCTCTTGCCTACTGGCGCGTTGCCGACCTTGGCAGCCCAGAATCCAGTTATCGCAAGGGCAACAACAACCGCGGCCCCAGTGACAGGAACACGGTATTCATCCCACGGGCCAATGATTGCCAGCATCGGCAACATGGCTCCAGATGAGAATGCAATGAAAGAGCTCAAAGCTGCCGACCAGGGGTGAGCCGTGGTGTTCTTGGCGGTCCTACCGTGAGCCAGCTCGGTATCGCGCTGAGCGCTGACTGAGGTGTACTCGCCACCGCCCATCGAAATCGCGCCGGCCACGACTGCGGCAACGCCGGCGAGCAAGATGCTGCCTTTGTCTGCCCCAGCACTGGCAACACCGATAACGACGCCGGCGATCGAAACAATTCCGTCATTTGCGCCCAGAACCGCAGCTCGTAGCCAGTTAAGTTTCTTTTCAAGTGCTCTAGTTGCCGAATCCATAGTCTGAAGTCAACGGGAATACTTCAACGATGTCTAGTAAGGCACGCCTTTGCACTAGCGATTAGAATTCATGAGTTAGGAGCGAGTGTGAATATCGAACTTGCAGGCAA
>CAZZHB010000148.1:0-2236 GCA_964653615.1 uncultured Aquiluna sp. | reverse complement strand
CAGCGGCATCAATGCCACCGCGTCAAACCAAATAGCTTCAACCACTTCTCTGGGAACCAATTTGCCCGGTGTGTGTGGGTTCAGATTGGCACGGAACAACAGTTCGGCACGGTAGACATTGCCGATTCCTGAAATGACCGATTGATCCATCAGCAACTGTCCGATCGAAACCCCAGATCGACCAACCTTCTCAACAAAGCGATTCATATCTGCCTTTGGGTCAAGTGGATCTGGTCCGAGCCGATCTAGGACCTGCAGGTACTGCGCTTTGCTCAAAAGTTCGCAAGCAGTTGGGCCGCGCAGATCAGCCAGTTGACCATTTGCCACAAACCTGGCTCGCACTGCACCTTTCGGCTCAGGTAGCTCTTCGGGCTTTGAGAACTGCCACTTTCCGTAGATGCCGAGGTGGATGCGCAGGATCGCCGGCTCAAATTGCAGAAATAGCTGTTTACCTACGGCTTTAGCCTCAATCAGCTCGCTGCCATCAATTACCTTGGAATCCGAAAATCTGCCCTGGGGCGAGCTGACGGAAACAATCTGGCCGGCGAAGTTCTTTTTGAAGTGGTTCGCGGTCCGATGGACGGTATGACCTTCTGGCATTCAGTTAGTAGACGATTTCGCCAGTTTGCTCATAGGTCGCTATCTTGCCGATCCGGCGAACATGACGCTCATCGTTCGAGAAATCATTGGCCACAAAGATCTTCACCAACTCCAACACCTCAGCTTGGCTGTGCTGGCGGGCACCGAGCGCGCAGACGTTGGCGTCATTGTGATCACGGGCCAGTGCAGCGGTGTCGGCATTCCAAATCAGAGCAGCCCGCACACCCGCAACCTTGTTTGCCGCAATTTGCTCGCCGTTGCCTGAACCACCTAGCACAATGCCCAAAGCCTGAATCCCGGCCGCTTGGTCTGCAACTACCGCTTGAGCCGCCGCTATGCAAAAACCTGGGTAATCATCGAGCGCGTCATAAACCTTGGGACCGTGATCAACAAGTTCATGGCCTAGCTTCGAAAGCTCAGCAACCAAAAAAGCGCTGAGTTCCATGCCGGCGTGGTCAGTCGCGATGTGAATACGCATTGCGCTCCTAAATCTTTGGAGTAAGGGCAGCCATCAGGTTCTCCACTTGATTGCTGCGAATCAAGATTACTTCTCCCGCCAAGGTCTTGATCTCCAATGCTGGACCCTTAGAGGGAACAAACGCAACCACTCCCCTGGCGAATCTAAGACCCCAGCCGCCAAACTGCGAAGGCTTGATATCCTGCTGCGAAATCGAAGCTATTTCCGCAAACTCCAAGGTAAGCACGTTCAAGCCCCAAAGCTGAATTCGCAATTTATCCGAGATCGATACCTTGGGCATGGAAACTGCCATGGGTGTTAGCAGTAGCACTGGGGCAACAAACCACAGCACCTCCAATCCCACTCGAACGCTGGATGCATCCTGCACACCAACCTGGGCTGCAACGATGTAAATCATCAAGCCGTAGACAAACAAACTGAAGTATCCGGTAATGACGTAAAGGATTCGGCGCAGCGCTGGATGGATTGCAGGAAGTAGCGCCGAAAGGACAAAAATCCCACCAACCAGAATGAAAGCAAAGTTGGCCCAGATCAGATGCTCGCCCACAGCTGCAAAGCCATCCGCTACACCAGAAACCCCCCAGTGGGTAGCCAGTGGCTTGGGTAATAGCCCAGCGCTATCCAGCCAAAGCACCCAAAGGCTGTAACCGACTGGGCCCAAAATCGCAAGCATCACTGCTATCCGCTTCATCGTTTCTCCAAACTGCTTCTCGTGAATCGCAAAACGATCGATGCGGCAAACGCGGTGATAATCACGTAGGCCAAAGTAAGTGCCTGAAGTTGAACTTGCAGCACAATCGGCGCAGCCAGGGCCGCGATCACCATGGAAAACTCACCCCTGGCAATCAAGAAGCCAGTTGCGCGCCAAGTGCTCAACCTGTCAGTCAAATCGCGTGTGACCCACCAGCCGACCAAGTATTTACCGGCAATTCCCAACGCCGCCAGCAACAGCGCCAGTGGCAGCACGCTCGGCAAATCGGCCGGGTCGGTGGTGATACCAAAGAACAGGAAGAAGATTGCGGCAAAGATGTCTCGAATTGGGCTGAGCCGGGCACGAGCGGTTTCAGCCACCTCACCAGTGAGTAGCAATCCGATCAAGAAGGCCGCCACCACCCCTGAGAATCCGACCAAGTCGGCGGGGCCGGCAGCCAGCAAAGC
>CAZZHB010000147.1:0-2258 GCA_964653615.1 uncultured Aquiluna sp. | reverse complement strand
GATCGAAACCACACCAGAGGTGGAGATTTTCGAAAGTGTATTTGCAGTGTCATCAAGTAGCGCACTGGTTCTAATCGTCACATTTGCAGAAGAGCTCAAAACATCTGAGGAAGCCTGAGCACCGATTGCCCTAGCCCTAGAGGTGCGCCAGTTGGACTGGCCGTTGGTGGTGATGTTGATGTCTCCAGCGCGGGACAGAAAGTTTCCACCGAACATGTAAAGAGAGGTGTTGGTGGCGGTTCCAGCAGTCGCAGAAATGCTAATTCCGCCACCCGAATCAGCCAGCGAAACAATGGTGGCAGGGAATGTGTCCACGTCGTAAATGCCATAGACCGCTCCGCTGACAGAGGCGGTTATGGAGATCGCAGGGGATGCACTTGCAGCAGAAATCCAGGTACCCAGCAATTTCATTACGTTGTAAGCGTTTGTCTTAGTGACAGAAACATTGATTTGACCGACGCCAGAGTAAATCAGGCTGCTGGCGTTGATGTGAGCACCTTCTTGCGCGGCATCGCTCACGGCACGAATGATGACATCGCCACCACCCGAGTAAATCTTGGAGTCGGACTGCAGCACCAGTGCGAAGGAAGAAGCAACGCCGCTGTTGTTTCCTGTATCAGAAAGCGACCCAAGCGGATGACCGGCAGCGTCTACACCAGAATTACCGCGAGATCCAGCGAGTGTGATTCGACCACCACCGGTGCCAGTCTTCGAAGTGGAGCCATTGGCGGAGTTGAGCTCTGCGTAAGTACCAACATAAATGGAGCCATTTCCACTGCCGTCCGAGTCCGCCCAGAGAATGATGTCACCGTTGTTGGTCTGCAGCTTTGCTCTGGCGGTGATACTAGAACCGTTCGGGAAGTCGATCCAGTCTTCCGCTTTGGCGGTGATTCTGCTTCCGACTCCTGTGGTGGCGACATTAGAAGTAATTGCGAAGGTGATTCCGACGCCCGAAACAGAGATATTGCCCGAGGTGGTCACGGCTCGGGAAATTTTTACGTTGTTCGAGGCTGAGTTGACCTGGTCTATGTTTCCGAACTCGAGGCTGCCGGCATTCACTTGGAACTGCAGATCTGAGTCGGCGTTGAAAGTTACCCCGATAGGAGCAATTCGAACTGCTCCCGTGGTGACAATTGTGGATTGGGTATTTGCAGTGTCATCCAAGAACGCACTGGTTCTAATCGTGATGTTCGCAGAAGAGGTGGTGACATCACCCGAGGTAGAGGCACCGATAGTTCTGACATTTGCGGTGCGCCAGTTCAATTGACCGTTGGTGGTGAAGTTAATGGGGCCGACTCTAGATACAACGTTCATGTCTCTTAGGGTCATGCCCGGGTCGGTAATGGCAGAAACTGTGGAAGCAATATTGATGCCGCCGCCGGTGTTAGCAATAGATGCGATGTAGGCAGGTGATCCATCAACGCCGTAGATTCCAGAGAGTGAACCGCTCACAGAAGTTGCGATTGAAATTGCCGGTGAGGCAGTGGCGGCTGAAATCCAACTGCCCAGCATCTTGAAAGCCTCATCAGAGTTGGGCTTGATAGAGGTGAAATCAATGCGGCCGGTTCCAGACCAAATCTCTGCTCTGGCGTTTACGTGTGGACCCTCGGCAGCAGCGTCGCTGTTGGCGCGAATCACTACATCGCCACCACCAGAGAAAATCTTTGAGTCTGACTGCAGCACGATCGGTAGGGTCTGTGCGGCGGTGCCATTGTGCTGTCCGGTATCGGCTGCCCCACCCAATGGGTGACCGGCGGCATCGACTCCGGTGTTACCTCTGGAACCTGCGATTGTGATTCGACCGCCACCGGAGGCAGTCTTGGATTGCAATCCATTGGCTGAGTTGAGCTCGTTGAATGCACCAAAGTAGATCGAACCTGCTCCGTCACCATCGGAGTCTGACCACAGAATGATGTCGCCATTATTGGTTTGCAGCAGCGAGCGAGCACCGGTGCCGGTGCCATTGGCAAAGTCAATCCAGTCCGGAGCCTTGAGCAAAATCTTCGCACCGGAATTCAAGGTTCGAATCGTTGGATTCGTATTGACTTCAATATCGTTAGCGTAAACCTCGATGTCGCCTCGAGAATCGAACGATGAGTTGAGCGTGATTTCATTGCTGTTCGATGCATTACCAAGGCGAATGCTCGCTGGAGCAGAAGCAAACTTGATCTTGTCGCCGGTTCCAACGTTGAACGCATAGGCAGTGCTGGTGATGCCATCGCGCATAGCCGTGGTCATTGGCTCGAACACGACAGTGC
>CAZZHB010000146.1:0-2311 GCA_964653615.1 uncultured Aquiluna sp. | reverse complement strand
CTAGCTTCTTTCTTTTGCTGGTTGGTTACCCAATCAGTGGACTCTCTTTTGGATACTCAAAGTGTCGCTTAGCCCTTCTAAGCGCCAAAGCAGTGGCCATCGATACCGGACCGACACGACCAATAAACATCAAGATGGCAAATAGCACTTTGCCTGGATCGTGCATTTCCATGGTCACACCGGTGGACAGGCCTACGGTACAGACAGCTGAAAGCACATCAAAGATGATGTTATCCAGCGGGAAGTCGGTGGTTAGCCTCATGATCACAATCGCAAATGCCGAAACCGAAGCGGTCAGTCCAACGATGGTCAGCGCTTGGCGTTGGATAGACCTTGGCAATCTGCGGTTACCGATGTTTACTGCAGATTCGCCTCGAATTTCTGTGAAGACGATATAGGCCAGCACAACCGCGGTTCCAATCTTGATACCACCGGCCGTTGAAGCCGAACCACCACCGATGAACATCAAAAAGTCCATGCCCAGCCAGGTTGAAGGATGCATTTGGGTAATGTCCTGGGCGTTGAAGCCTGCGGTTCGAGGCATAATGGCTGCGAAGATCGAGTCCAAAATCTTAGAAACAGGGTCAAGCGGACCGAGGGTTTTCGGATTGCTCCACTCCAAAATTGCAATGTAGATGGTTCCGCCTGCCACCAGAATCAAAGACGTCCAAAGGATGATTCGGGAATTGAGCGACCACTGCACCGGCATGAAGTCGAACTTGCGACCAAGGGCGCGATTGGTTTTACTCTTTAGTCGATCCCATGCTTCCGAAAGTACCGGGAAGCCAAGTGATCCCATAAAGGCTCCGACAAAGATCGGGACGATGATCCAACTATCTCTGGCAAAACTCATCAAACTATCGCTGTAGAGGGCAAAGCCGGCGTTGTTAAACGCTGAGATAGCGTGGAAGGCACCGTGTCCCAAGGCATCTTGCAAGTCATAGTCGTATTCGGTGAAGAATCGATAAAACAAAAAAGCAAAGAGCAACGCTTCGAAGAACAGCATCATCTTCAAGATGCTGGTGATCAGTTTTTTCACATCGGCACTGCCACTCACAGCGGCCTCACTCTTGGCCGTCATGCGGCTACTAAGGGATATTCGACCGTCCACTAGGTAGCCCAAAAGCGTTGCAAAACCAACGATTCCAAAGCCACCGATTTGGATTAGTAGCGCAATTACCCAGTGGCCGTAGATGTTCCAGTGCAGCTCGGTGTCAACGGTAGCCAGGCCAGTAACAGTTACTGCGCTGGCGGATGTGAAGAGTGCGTCCGCAAAGCTGGTCGCCTCGCCACTTACCGTGGTGAACGGCATCATCAGCAGCACTGTTCCAATTGCTACAACCCCGAGAAATGCCAAAACAACAAGCCTTGAAGGGTGGATTTGTTTCTTCAAATCATTCACCCGTCACTTGGATAAGGGGGTGTGACAAAGCCATCAATGTCGCTGATGAGGCCTGCTCGGAATTCACCCTGCAACTTTACGCCTTTATCTTCTCGGTTTGGAAAGTACCCCGGACAGATTCTGGAAGGAAACAAGACAGGCTCTGGTTCAATGAGCTGTGACCCTAATCTTTGACGGCGACTGCAAGTTCTGCTCTTCGAGCGCTCGTGCGTTTCAAAGAGTGACCAAGAATAAGATCGCGGTTCTCCCCTACCAGCTAGCAAATCTTGAAGATTATGAGCTAACCCTGGATCAATGCGAGAGTGCTGTGCAATACGTCCGCGATGGGAAGAGCTTTGCAGGTCATAAAGCAATTGCCAGGGGACTGATTGACGCTAAGACCACGTGGTCGCTCGCTGGTCGGATATTGCTGTTGCCCCTGATTAGTCAAGTTTCGGCGTTGATTTACCGATGGGTGGCAGCGAATCGTCACCGGCTGCCAGGTGGGACTCCGGCTTGCTCCCTAGATGGCCGGCAATAGCTTTTGTAAACGCTTGCTAGAACCCTGACTTTGCTGACTAAAATTTAGAGAATCAATAACCGCAATCGCTTACAGGAGGAACCCATGTCGGGCGCCAGCATTCTCGTCTACGCCGAACGCGTGGGAGGTAACCTCTCTGAGATTGAGAAGCTTCTCAAGGGTCCACTAAAGGACTTCAACGGCATCCACGTGCTTCCTTTCTTCCACCCCTACGATGGCGATGACGCGGGCTTTGACCCGATTGACCACACCATTGTTGACCCTCGTCTTGGTGACTGGAGTGACTTCAAGCGCATCTCCGAGACCCACGAGCTGACCGCAGACCTAATCGTCAACCACGCGTCCCACCTCTCCCCTGAGTTCTTGGACTGGCAGGAAAAGGGCGATGC
>CAZZHB010000145.1:1688-2348 GCA_964653615.1 uncultured Aquiluna sp. | reverse complement strand
AACCGGCACGATTTGTAGGCAGGCTCAGGCTGAGAGCTTCTTAGTTGAGTGACTGGTGATCGGGTGCGTGGACGGGGAGGAATTTCCAGAACAGGTAAGCACCGTAGAAGTTCATAAGACCAGTGATCGCCAAAGCTGCGGGCAAGGCAAGCAATGCAGTGAGCGAGGTGATCATCAGCGGAGCAAGCACCACACCTCCCGAGGTCATCATTCGAAATGCGGCGAGAAACTCGCTGCGTGCTCCATCAGGGGCGAGGTCGGCACCCAGCACCATGTTGATGCCGGCGCTCGCGGCATTAGCAAGAGCTGTGACTGCTGCTAGAACCCAGAAGGTCGCAAGGTCGGTCACCGTGAATGCGAAAAGGTATGAAACACCAAGCGCAATCAATGTCGGCACCGAAGACCAGAATTTGCCCCAGCGGTGCATGATCAAACCGGAAACATAAAAGAGCGCGAAATCAATAAAGCCGGTGACACCAAAGATCAAGGAGGCCGTGGCGGCATCGATCTGCAGTTGAATCGCCAACAGGGGCAGGCCAATCATTCGAATGGTGCGTCCCGCCGAGATGATTGCAGATGCCATACCCAAGGTCAGCAGCTTCGACTTCTCCCGCTTCGCCACTTGCCACACATTTCCGTGCTGGCCAGACGGCGTTGACG
>CAZZHB010000145.1:0-1678 GCA_964653615.1 uncultured Aquiluna sp. | reverse complement strand
CCGATCGGCACCAAAGTGACAGAAATGAGGGCTGCAACGCAGAGTGCTGAGGCCACCAGATAAACCGCAGAGGTGCCAAAATGCCCAACTGCCACGCCACCAAGAATTGGGCCGAGGGCAGCACCACCTCGAAACGATCCACCAAGTAGCGACATCGACTTAGCTCGATGCGCAAGCGGCACCTGAGCGGCCAGCAATGAATGCCTGGAAAGCCCAAATAACGAGAACATCGAACCAAAGCCCATCGCCATCAAAATCAGCGCTAGGTACCCCAGGTCGAAAAAGCCAATCAGTCCGATAACTGCTGCCATCAGGGTAGCAACGATCATCGAGGAGCGTTCGCCAAGTCGATTCACAATTACCGATGCTGGTAGTTCAAACAGTAAAGTGCCCAGCATGGCTGCGGCCGTGACGGCACCTGCAGCCGCTAGCCCAACCCCATACTCGGTTGCGGTCACCGGCAGGATCGGAAGCAGCGCTCCAAGCGCAGCCTCAAAAAGCAGTGAGGGCAGGTAGACCGGAAAGGCTAGTGAGCGCTTTTTGAAGTTATCGGTCATTGGTCGCTCGGGTTCGACTGCCAAAGAAGGCTGCTCCGATAATCAAGGTTCCGGAGAGCAATAAGAGCCAGGTGAGTTCTCGACCTGTGACCAAAAGAAGCAGAGTGGTAGAAAGCAGTGGGGTCAAAAAAGAGAGCAATCCAATGCGCTGCGGGTCACCGTTTTTCAGCGCATAGTCCCAAAGATAAAAAGCACCGCCTAGCGGCCCCATTCCAAGGACTAGCAACAACAGCCACTGTGAGCCGGTCGGGCTGACCGCTGGCTCGATAACCAGATGAACTAGTAGTGCGAGCAAACCAGAAACAAAAGCAAAGAGTCCAACTGCAGCGGTGTCAAAGCTAGCGACCCGCTTTGTAAGTAATGAGTAGCTCGCCCAAATCACGGCAGCCAGCAGTGCGAAGAGGTATCCCAGCAGGCCACCCTGCGTGATCGAACCCCCAGAGGTGATTGCTAGCGCAGCACCTACAAAGCCCACCAGAGCCGCGATGATGTGCTTGGCAACAAGTGATGTTCCGGGAAGGAATATTGGCGCGAGCACCACTATCAATAGCGGCCAGAGGTAATTCACCAGATTCGCCTGCACCGCAGGAGCTAATTGCAGCGCTGAAAACAGCGCTGCGTGATAGCCAAACAATCCAAAAACACCAATCGAGAGTGTCTTACCAGCAATCTTCAATCAATCGATCGAGCCTTCCTCGGCTCACAAAAAGCGCGAGCAGAGAGCCAATCAGGAGGCCAAAGCCGGTCACAAAAAACGGAGGCAAATCTCCCAAAATTGATCCCAGCGGAGCCAGTGTCGACCAGAGTCCAATTGCGGCTAAAGCTGCCTGATCTGAACGGGAAATCACAGCCCTGAGTCTAGTGCGGAGAACTCAGTAAACACTTGGCAGAAATCGCTTACAAGAAGTAGGTAAATAACCGGACAACAAATCGTGACTAAAAATTACATTTTCGGTTTTCAAACATTCAACTTTCGGTGTAACCTCAAACAAGTTTCCTTCATTAGACCTCCTAATGACGGGGGACGGTACCTAACTCAAAGGAGAGAAACATGAAGTTCTCGCGCATTATCCGCGCGGTAGCTATCGCCGCTGTTGGTGTTCTAGGCACCTCCGGTTTGG
>CAZZHB010000144.1:0-2360 GCA_964653615.1 uncultured Aquiluna sp. | reverse complement strand
CCGTCAAGAAGAAATCCGCCTTCAAGAATCTCGAAAAAGAGCTGAGAAACCAGCACCGCATCGAAATCAAAATGATTCACATGAATGAGCGAAATGAGAGCGAACTTAAGGCTTCTGCTGGCAGAGAGCCCTGCATGCTTTTGGAGTACCCGGATGGATCAATGTCGATGCTGCTTGATGCCACTGATCTGAAGGTTCTCTCTGGAAGCGTTAGCTCGCTGAGGAAACTCTTGCTCTCAAGACTCGATTTATATCTCTAGTCACCCTGGTTTGTCGCTGCGATGAAAGCATCGAAAAGCCTTGGGTCATCCAAGGTCTGCTCCGGGTGCCACTGCACCGCAACCCCAAACGGGTGACCTTCAACCTCGACCGCCTGCACAATGCCATCTGGTGAGTATGCAACCACCCTCAGTCCCTCACCAGGCTCATCAATTGCCTGGTGGTGATAGAGAGCCGCATTGTCGACTTGCTCGCCAAATATTGCGCTGAGGATCGATCCCTCACGCACACTCATTTGCATGTGAGCAAAGTTTCCGCCACCCTGCAAATAGCGATTGTCGCCAACTACATCCGGCAGGTGCTGAATCAACGTTCCACCACGGTTCACATTTAGCATTTGAGCCCCGCGACAGATACCTAAAAATGGCAACTTCATCTGAATGGCGGCGGTGATCAGCTCGTCTTCCAAAAGATCGCGCAAGCGATCTGGCTTCTCTGCCTTTTCGTGTGGTTCGTGCCCATACCTTGAGGCTTCCACATCTCGACCACCGGTCACAATAAGACCGTCCAAGCCGGCGAGTAGGTTTCGGGCATCCTCAGAATCGATTTGCTGCGGGGGCAGGATTACCGCAATCCCGCCGGCTCTAGTTACGCCCTCCAAATAGAACGCAGGTAGCATCGCCATCTCGGTATCCCAGACGCCGGTCTGGCCTCTTTGGCGGTAGCTGGTTAGCCCAATCACTGGTTTCATGAAATCAAACTACCCCACCGACCATCAAAAATGTCAGACGCTGCAGATAGTCTGGGCACCTTGGGGTTTGAGAGGAAAAAATGGACTCGGTTGGCCTAGTGATTGTTCAGGTAGTTGTTGGTCTAGTGGTGATTGCCGCTGTTTGGCTAATCACCAAATCCAAAGGTGCTGGCGATTCGTCGAAGCAGCTGGCTGACGTAAGGGACGAACTTAGTCGCTTAATCACAAACTCCCAGTCCCAAATCGACAACAAGCTTGAGCTCCACCGCCAGGCCACCGAGACCGCCGGCAAGAATCAGCGTGATGAGGCAGCTGCAAGCCGAGCAGAGTTGCAGAAGACCCTCAATGAGTCACTCGAGAAGATGTCCGCTGCGCTAAAGGACCTCACCGAGGCCAATGCGCGCAAGCAGGTCGAACTTCAAAATGCCATGCAGACCGCCATCGACAAGATGCAGAAAGGCAACGAGGAAAAGCTCGAGAAGATGCGTGAGACCGTCGACGAGAAACTCCAGGGCACCCTGGAAAAGCGCTTGGGCGAATCCTTCAAACTAGTCAGCGATCAGCTGGAATCCGTGCAAAAGGGCTTAGGTGAAATGCAGCAGCTTGCTACTGGAGTTGGCGATCTCAAGCGAGTGCTCACCAACGTAAAGAACCGCGGTGGCTGGGGAGAGGTCCAGCTTGCTCGCCAGTTGGAAGACATGCTCTCGCCTGAGCAATACGAGGCAAACGTCAAAGTGAAAGCAAATTCTGACGCCCTGGTGGAATTTGCCGTCAAACTCCCAGGTCGGCAGATTGATGAAATCGTTTACCTGCCGATTGACTCAAAGTTCCCGCAGGAAGATTACGAGCGATTGCTGGCAGCCCAGGAATTGGGCGACAAAGACGCAATTGAGCTTGCCAATAAAGAGCTCGAGAAGGCAATTAAGGCTCAGGCCAAGATCATCTCCGATAAGTACATCGATGTTCCTCGCACCACCGATTTCGCAATCATGTACTTGCCAACCGAGGGCCTGTTTGCCGAAGTCATCCGCCGTCCTGGGCTAGCGAGTGACTTGCAGAATAAGTTCCGCGTCCAAATCACTGGACCAACCACATTGATGGCACTGCTCAACAGCCTGCAGATGGGCTTCAAGACCCTGGCCATCGAGAAGAGCACCAGCGATGTATGGCGCATCCTGAGCGCCGCTAAGGCCGAGTTCCAAAAGTATGGTCAGGTCTGGGACAAGCTACAGAAGCAGCTAACGACCGCGCAAAACACAGTCTCGGCAGCAAAGACCCGTACCAACGCCATCGAGCGCACATTGAAGAATGTCGAGACCGGAACCGGTATCGAATCTTCTCCAGAGTTTGAAGCGATTGAATCCATGGTTGCCGAACTTGAGATTGCCAC
>CAZZHB010000143.1:0-2434 GCA_964653615.1 uncultured Aquiluna sp. | reverse complement strand
CAGCGAGCCAAACCAGTCCGCCAAAAGCAAGGTTTGCTCATCTATTAGCACCAGCCCAAAGAAGGCGTGGAAGGCCAGGGTGCCAATTAGCAGCATGAGCTTGACCGGGAACGGTGGCTTGTGAGGCTGTGGATCAACCCCCATTAGGGACTGCACAAACAGGTAACCGGTAATCAAAAAGTGCACGATCATCCACTGGTGACCCAGGTGCTGCTCGGTCGCCCATCTAAACAACGGCGTGTAGTAGAACATCACCAGCGAGAGTGCGAAGTTCAATCCGGCAAACACTGGCTGCGAGATGATCCAGGCATATGGGGTGTGCACTGCCCAAAGCACCCACTCTCTGAGGCCCTTAGATCCATCAGTTCTAGGCGCCTGTGCTCTGGACAAAAGCGTCACAGGTGCTCCCGGCACCAATAGCACCGGCACCAGCATGCTGAGCATCATGTGCCCAACCATGTGAACCGAGAAGAGGTACTCCTGATAGGCATTTGGCGCTCCGTTGGTGACATAGAGGAGCACCAACATACCCGCCACCCACGACATAGTTCTCGCTACTGGCCACTTATCACCGCGAGCGTGCAGGATTCGAACGCCGTTTAGGTAAACCGCAATCCCAAGCAGGGCAACTGTCAACCACAAAATGTCGAAATCCCAAACCGTAATCCAGGCCGAGTTGGTTAATTCCGGTGGCAGTGGGTCGCCGGTCAGGATCTGAGCTGGGGTTAGCGGTTCGAACTGCTTTGGGTTGATCGGTGGGGCAGTTCTCGCCAGGGCGGTCGCCAGAGCGAGTGCCACTGACATGATGGCAATCTCAACACCGACAACGCGAATAAAGCTTGAAGAGCCGGATTCGAGGCTGCGAATCAGCCTCAGGCGATGCCAGGCACCAAACAGTCCCAGCAACAATAGGATTGCGGCCTTCGCCAGCAAGAGCAGGCCGTAACCGGTCAGTAGGTCAGCGGGCTGAAACAACCGAATGAAGCCCCCGGTTAGACCCGAGATTGCCACCAAGACAAAGGCAAACAGTGCCAGGGTCGAGTAACGCTTGACCAAATCAAGCCGCTTGGATTCCTCATCGAAGTAGATGGCGAAAAGTGAAACCAGGCCACCGACCCAAACCGAGATTCCTACTAGGTGCATAAGCATCGAGTTCACGGCGATAGCGTGACCCACATCGCTTGAGGCATGGCCAGATTCGGCAAGTGGATACAGCCCGGCAATTGCAATGGCGGCATTTACTGCGAGCATTCTGCCGGAGGGGAACATGATGGTGCTCAGGCTGAGGATGAATGCAAAGCCAAGATTCCAGGCCAAAAGCACGCCTAGCTCGATCTGGGTAGCGAAAAGCCAGAGGCCAGATGAGAACTCAGGACCGTAGCTGATTGCAATACCAGCAGCCGATAGATAGGTCATCACAAAGTAGATGGCCGCTGAAAGCAGCCAGATAGCCGCTGACCAGGATGAAATTGGCTGGATGCGCTTTTGCTGCTCAGGGTTTGCCGCGAACGCAGAGAACACCAGTGAGCCGATGGCGATTGCCATGCTGAAGTTCATAATCAACTTCACAATCGGCGTTCCCCAGCGCACCACGGCACCGGGATCGGAAAATTCTGTTGGGTTGGTGCTTTGAGTCAGCGTTAGGGCAATGACCAAGCTAGTCAGTGACACCAGCGCTGCAACTGCAACAACTGCTAGTGAGCGACGGGCGATGCTGGTTGTCACTTACCCAGCCTTGGGAAAAACATTGGGGTCTTGGCGGCGTAGGCGGCGTATTTTGGATAGGCCTTACGAAGTAGTGTCTCTTCGAACTGCGCCTTGATTCTGAGCAGCAGGAACAGCATCAGTGCTACAACCAACTGTGGCCACCAGCCGGCATCCAGCACCACGCCAAGGCTAAGTAGTAGTAACGCTGAGTAAATCGGATGGCGAACGTGTGCGTAAAGACCGGTGGTTACCAGCTGCCCGCGCTGCTTGGGTAGTGGTGAGGCAGTTAGGGAGTTGCCCAGTGCGGCAAAGCTAATCAAAAGCAAAAGGCCGGCAATGCCCATTAGCGCCAGACCAACCAGCGAAATCACCGGGGTTAGCGTTCCGTAAGGCTGGGGAAGCCGAGGGGCAGTTAGCAGCACACCAAGCAGCACAAACTGCAGGGCCACGTAGGCATAACCTCTTGATTTATCGCTCACTCAACAACCCTAAACCTTGGGAATAGGAAAGCGGCGCCGGGCAAGCCCGAGCGCCGCTCTCACTAGGTTTTTAGTTAATTACTTAACTGCAGCCTTTAGCTTGCTACCTGCAGATACCTTTACGGTGTTTGCGGCAGCGATCTGGATGGTTGCGCCAGTCTGTGGGTTGCGACCGGTGCGTGCTGCACGGCGACCCTTGTCAACGGTTAGGTAACCAGGAATGGTGACCTTGTCACCCTTCTTGATTG
>CAZZHB010000142.1:0-2456 GCA_964653615.1 uncultured Aquiluna sp. | reverse complement strand
ATCACACCACCGGTTGCGCTCAATGCTCGAACCATACCCTCGCGGGTGCCGTGCTTGACCGCCTCTTCTTGAGCCCTGGAGACCAAGAAGATGTTGTAGTCAACACCTAGAGCGACCAGGAACAGGAAGGCGTAGAGGAAGACGCTCAGGTCTAGCGCAGGCAGACCCAGTAGCTCCACGAAGATCAGCCAGGCAGCACCCATCGCGGCAAAGAATGACGCCACCACCGTGGTTAGTAGCAGCACCGGAGCCAGGAATGAGCGAAGTAGCAACACCAGCACGATGAATACCAACAGCAAGATCAACGGGATGACCAGCAGCTGGTCGTTCTCGTAGGCGGTCTTTACGTCCAGCTGCTCGGCATCCAAACCACCGACTAGTGCGTTAGCACCATCGAGAGTCTTTAGCTCCGCACGCAGATCGCGAATTGACTGATAAGCCTCGTCAGACCCGGCAGTTGCATCCAGCACTACGCTCAGCGCCACAATCTCACCATCGGTCTCGCCGATGGTTACCTCTGCAACACCTGGAACCATAGCTGCCAGTTCAGCGGCTTCCTTCTCGGAACCCGAGTCAACGATCACAGTGGTCGGAGTGGTGGCACCAGCCGGGAAGGCATCAGCCAAAATCTCCTGACCAAAAACTGCCTCTGGCTTCTCGCGGAACTGTTCGGTGGTGGATAGACCAACCTGAATTCCGGAAGCACCAAATGCCAGACCAGCAAGAATGAGCACGCCGACGGTGGAGATGAGGGCTGGACGCTTGCTTACACCGCGACCAAGCTTGCCCCACAGGCCATTCAGGCTCTTGTTCTCGCCACCGAAACGAGGGATGAATGGCCAGAACAGTCCACGACCAAACACCACCAGGGCCGCAGGCAAAACACCAAGAGCGGCAACCATGGCGATGATGATTCCAGATGCACAAACCAAACCGAGGGTTCGGTTTCCGCCTAGCTCAGCCAGGGTGAGCGTCAAAAGAGCAAGGGTTACGGTCGAACCAGATGCGATGATCGCAGGTCCAGCTCCACGGATTGCCTTACCCATAGCAACGTGACGGTCCTCGTGAAGCAATAGCTCCTCACGGTAACGCGCAATCAACAACAGCGGGAGGTGATCAAAAGTAGAACCGCAACCACAATCACGGTTGAAAGCAACAGCGTGAAGTCAGCGCCTGCGAAAACATTGTTTAGGTCAGCCTGGAAACCCTCAGGACCGGTCAGGTAAACCTCAAGTCCTGCAGGCATGCCCTCTTTGGCAAGTTCGCGGATCTCGGTCACGCGCTCGGTCACAACCTCAACTTCGTCAGACTTGTCCAACGGAATAGTGACCACGGCAACCTTGCCATCCTCGGAAATCTGGGCTGGTGGCACAAATGGCTCACCCATTAGTTCAGCGTTGGTGAGCTCTAAGAACTTCTCATTCACTCCGCCGGCAGGCATCTGAGTCATCGGGTCAAAGGTTCCCTGCAGCCATTCAATCTCGGCATCGGTGAACTTAGCGTCGGACTTGTAGACCAGCACAGCTGCTGTCGCATCCGATCCAGGAAGGCCTTCCAGCGCTTTGTTTACCAGCGCAGTCTCGGAGGTCTCCGGCAAACCGTTGGTTGGGGCAGTCTCGGTAGTGGCAGCCCTCAGGGGCCCAAATGCCAAACCTGCGAAGATGAGGCCGATTAGCAAAGTGACCCAAGCGGTCTTCTTGCCGGTGATGAAATTGATTAGTGCGTTCATGTTTTCTCCAGACGTAACCCAAGGTAAAACCTATAGGTTTGGAAAAAAGTTCCCCGAACTTCAATCCTGGGTGAGAAAGTTTGCTTAGTGCGCCTAATAGCCAGGAGATAGACTTTCAAAAATACGGTTATCACTACTTGTGTGCGATAGGCAAAAGGTATTGCAGATTAAATCGGCGAGAGTAAAGCGGCTGTCGCTAACGATGGTCTTGGCACTTATCTGCGCCCTCGTTCCAGCGTACTCGCCGGCCCAGGCCAGTGAAACACTATCGATTTCTTCTATTTCAGTACCAACCGGCTTGGCTGCCCCAAGCCCATTTTCTCCGAGCACAAACTCCATGCAGCTTTTCGTCACACCGCCGGTTTCAGACGGCGGCTCTGGCATTGAGGAAATGGAGTTTCGGGCTTACCCGGGCGCAATCGCAACCAGCATTTTCACCAACGTGCTGGCGAACTGGGAGTCGCTAAATCTCAGCCCAGGGACCACCTATAGCTTCACTGTTAGGTTCAGAAACGCTGCTGGCTGGTCGGAGGAATCTCCCCGCTCCGTATCCATTTCGACCCTTGCACTTCCTGCGGCTTCACCAACTCCGGGTGCAAGTCAGTCAACCAGTGAACCCAGTCCGGGTCCAGTTTTGGAACTGAAGCCTCTTCCGCTGGATATAACAACCAGCTGCCTCGCTGCAGCAACCCCAGTTGTGGTGACGTTGCGCGGGGACCGGCTAGAC
>CAZZHB010000141.1:0-2470 GCA_964653615.1 uncultured Aquiluna sp. | reverse complement strand
GATGTGAAGGCCAGCTGGGGAGAGCAGATGCGCTCCTATGTGCTAGCCCCATACCAAATGGTTAAGGATCTTCGAAACAACTACGAGGTAAACAATCCAGATGCCGTCTTTGACGGTGAAATCGAAGGCTTTATCTCTGCTGGACTTCGCTGGCGCGCCAATCCAGACAAATAGCCATTTGCGGTCGTGGCAGGCTGGCCTAAGCCTTTGCTCGGCTTAGGCTTTGATGGAAATGATCCGCTTAGAAAATGTAATCAAGACCTATAAGGGTGCAGATGCTCCTGCCCTGGACTCGGTGTCGCTGGATATTCAGCGCGGCGAATTTGTGTTTTTGGTGGGAACCTCGGGTTCTGGAAAGTCGACGCTATTGCGTTTGATGCTTCGCGAGGAGCGAGTGGATCAGGGTGAGGTTTTGGTGCTGGGGGAGAATCTCAGCCAGCTATCTGCCAGCAAGGTGGCTCAGTTCCGCCGCAAGCTCGGCGTAGTCTTTCAAGACTTCAGGCTTTTGCCGAATAAGACCGTCTACCAAAATGTCGCTTTCGCACTTCAGGTATTGGGTAAGCCAAAGGCCTTTATCGAAACTGCAGTGCCGGATGTTTTGGAATTGGTTGGCCTAAGCCAAAAAGCAGATCGCCTTCCAAGTGCACTCTCTGGTGGCGAGCAGCAGCGCGTTGCCATTGCCAGGGCACTGGTTAATCGACCCGAGGTGTTGTTGGCAGATGAGCCAACCGGAAATCTAGACCCAGCAACCTCCAACGAAATTATGACCTTGCTTGATCGCATCAACCTCTCCGGCACCACGATTGTGATGGCAACTCACGACCGCGGGATTGTGGATCGGATGCAAAAGCGCGTGGTTGAGATCAAGGGCGGACAGATTATCCGCGACGCTCAAACCGCTTCTTATCGCGAGATTCCATCGGACTCGATTCCGATGATTCCTGACTCACCCGCCGACATTGACTTTGGCGGTGAAAAGTGAAGCTAGGTTTCATCCTCTCCGAGATGTGGGCTGGCATTCGCAGCAACATCTCGATGATTGTTTCGATCATCCTGGTCTCTTTCGTATCGCTGACCTTTGTTGCCGTTACTTTGCTTTTGCAGTTGCAGATTGGCGAGATGAAGACCTACTGGTATGACCGAGCTCAGGTCGCCATCTACCTCTGCAGTGATTATTCGCCTCAGGAAGCTTGCCCAGCTGGCGGTGCCACCGATGCCCAAAAGGCGGCTATTGAAGAGCAGCTCGCCGGACAGACTCTGGCTCCGTATGTTGAGACCTACTACTTTGAGAATCAAGACCAGGCCTTTGAGAAGTTTCAGGAGCAGTTTGCTGACTCTCAAGCTGCGCAATACATAACCGCAGATCAGCTCAACGAGGCGTTCTGGGTGAACCTCAAAGACCCGACACAGTCTGAGTTGATCCTGGAGAGCTTCTCCGGGCTAGACGGGGTTGAAGAAATCAAGGACCAGCGCAGCTACCTGGATGAGATCTTCAACTTCCTAAACGCAGGTTCGCTATTGGCCGCCGGTGTCGCGGCTGTGATGCTCTTGAGCGCAACTTTATTGATTGCCACCACCATCAGGCTGAGTGCTCACTCCAGAAGGCGCGAGATTTCGATCATGCGACTGGTTGGAGCGTCAAGATTCTCTATCCAGTTGCCGTTTGTCCTGGAGGGCTTGCTGGCGGCCGTCTTGGGTGCGCTTTTGGCAACCGGTGTGACGGTAGCGATCACGCATTACTTTGTCACCGGCTACTTAGCGCAGCAGCTGGCATTTACGTCCTTCTTTACCGTGGCGGATTCGCTTATGATTACTCCCTACCTATTAGGTATCGGCGCCACTCTTGCGATCATCTCTTCAAGCGTGTCTATCCACCGTTACCTCAAGGCCTAATCAAGGGATAAACCATGCCAAGGGAACGTGGGCAGAAACTCATTGCCCAGAACCGCAAGGCCCGACACGATTACCACATCGAGGACGTGTACGAGGCTGGCATTGTGCTAACCGGAACCGAAGTGAAATCCCTCAGGGCAGGCAGGGCCTCGCTAATCGATGGCTTTGCATCTGTAGAACGCGGCGAAGTGTGGCTAGAGAACGTCCACATTCCAGAGTTTTTCGAAGGCTCCTGGACCAACCACTTCACCAGGCGCAAGCGCAAGCTGCTGCTAAACCGCCAGGAGATCGGCAAGCTCGCCGGCAAGGTTCGCGAGTCCGGCTACACCCTGATTCCGCTGAGCATGTACTTCAAAGATGGCTACGCCAAGGTTGAAATCGCTCTTGCCAAGGGTAAGAAGGACTACGACAAGCGCCAGACTCTAAAAGAGCACGATGCCAAGCGCGAAATGAACCAAGCGGTTCGCGAACAAAAGACTCGCAACTTTTAACATCACAAAAAAGTAAAGTTTCTGCGCAAATTTAAGTTGCGGTGCATAATTCGCACCCCTTAGGATAGAGGTTTGCATCCCTAACC
>CAZZHB010000140.1:0-2487 GCA_964653615.1 uncultured Aquiluna sp. | reverse complement strand
TCTTGACCTGGAGCGCAAAGCCCAACCGCTGTTCGAAGAGAAAGCTTTCGAAGATACTGGCCGGGCCTGGGGAGACCCAGACGATTCAAATGACAACCGGCTAAACGACGAACGCCCGCCGCACTGGGGTTAGTCGGAGCTAGAGCCAGAACCCGACTGCGAGTCGGTGCGATAAAAACCAGAGCCCTTGAAGGTGACTCCAAGGTTGCCAAACTGCTTGCGAAGTTCACCTGAACACTTGGGGCAGGCGGTTAGAGCGGCATCTGAGAAAGACTGTTGAATCTCAAAGGCGTGTTCACAGTCCTTGCAGACATATGAATAAGTTGGCATGTTTCCTCCGAGACGATTTTAACTTATTGCCGAGGCGCGAAAGTGATGGATTGCTGTTGGCGTAACAGCCCCGGTGACCCAGACATCGTGAACCTCGCTCGGCAATTGGGTAAGCACTTCGGAATCAAAGACCACGGCATACTTTGGAATGCCTGCGATATTCATAAGTGCTCGGTCGTAAAAGCCTTTACCCTTACCCAATCGATTGCCTTGTTTATCCACCGCCAACGCCGGTAGCAAAATCAACTGCACACTTCCGATCGACTGCGCAGCGCCGGTTGGTTCCAGAATTCCCAAGCGCGAAGTCGATAGCTCGCCAGAGGCGAAGACCAGGTCATCACCTTCAATACGGGGCAATAGCAAGGTTTTGCCCATGGCAACAACCCAGGCATTGAATTCTGAAACATCTGGCTCAGTTGGCATTGGCTGGTAGCTTGCGATCGAGTTGACGTTTAGTTCGAGTGTCAATCTCACCAAGTTGGCAGCCAGTCCCTGCGAGGACTGCGGGCGAGCCGAAAGCACTCGCTGTCGAATTTCGGATTTACTCGCAATTGATTCCATAGCGGTAATCTTGCCAGCGTGAACCCAATTCGCCCAATCGCCCATGGATCGGTAGCGCTGCGCCCGGTTTCAAGACGCGATTACTGGCGGCTGCAATACCTGCTAACTCAAGACCGAGATTGGCTCGAACCTTGGGAGGCAACCACCCCGGGTTTGAGAACCGTTGTGAATGCTGGCTGGATGATCTCGAGCTTGAAATCTCAAGCGCGTCGCGGCACCGGTCTTGGATTCGTGATTTTGCATAACGGCACAATCGTCGGTCAGCTCAACGTGGCGAGCATTCAGCATGGCTCAGTATCTTCAGCAACCATCGGTTATTGGATTGCAAAATCGGCAGCTGGCAACAACATCACCCCGACCGCGGTTGCGCTGGCGATTGACTATCTGATGGATGAGGTCGGTCTGCACCGCATCGAGATTGATATCCGACCTGAGAATGGTCCGAGCCTAAGGGTGGTTGAAAAGCTTGGCTTGCGACTTGAAGGAATTAAGGAACGCTTCATCCACATCGACGGGGCTTGGCGCGATCACAAGGTTTTTGCCATAACCGCGGAGGAGAAAAAGGGTTCGATGTTGGAGCGACTGGCGAACACGCGGGGCCAATAACGCCATTTGGGAACACTGGCACATATCTTGTTGGTATGGAAAATTCAGTGGGCTTGGGTGGAATCACTTTGGTGGTTGCAGCCATAGTCTGGTTGGCAATTTTCGTCCCCGGATTTTCCAAGCGATCAGAGATCAAAGCCAATTCCAGCATCGTCAAGCGAGATGCAAAAATCGCCCGGGCAAAGACCCCGCTGTCTTTGGATGAAAGACTAAATCGCCTGGTCAACACTCAAAGATTTTTCTCGGTGTTTTTCGCCCTGTTCCTCATTGGCAGTATTTCTGCAGGTATCGCCGCAACTGCTAACTCTGGTTGGTGGTTTGCCGCGGTAACAACCGGCCTATTTGCGATCCTAAGCATTTTGGTTTCTCGGGCCGCATCCGTGCAGGCAACAGCGATTGCTTCGCAGCTGCACCGCACCCGCCAAGAGGTGCGCAAGAAGGCTTCCGCTCAGCGCACAGTGATTGAAAACCGCACCTGGGAGCCAAACCCAATTCCGGCGCCACTCAATCAGCCGAAGGTTGGTGAGTTGGTGAACAACCTCGCAGACGTGGTTGAAATCCAAAGACCTGAGAATGTTTTCGACGGTAAAGAATTAGACGCAATACTCGCAAGAAGACGCGCAATCTAATTCAGGCGTTAAGCTATTTCTCAGTTATCCCCCACATAAATGACAAACGGAGCGCGCAAAAATAATGGGACTTTTAGACTCAGTAAAG
This sequence comes from uncultured Aquiluna sp., assembly GCA_964653615.1. Lineage (GTDB taxonomy): Bacteria > Actinomycetota > Actinomycetes > Actinomycetales > Microbacteriaceae > Aquiluna. Next base: position 273 of record CAZZHB010000140.1, on the reverse strand, counting down.
AGATTTTTTCAGAAGACTTCTGAAGTAACCGTCAAGGAAGCAGCAATCCTGGCTGATGAAGCCGGCAAGGCCGCGAACAAGGCAGCCGAAGAGGCACGCAAGGCCGGCAGCAAGTTTGCTGCTGGGGCTTTGACCGAGGTAGAGAAGGCAGCGAAGACTGTTGCGAAGAGCGCTTCAACTGCAAAGAAGAAGACCACCGCTGCAGCCAAGAAGCCAGCTGCTAAGAAGCCTGCAGCTAAGAAGCCTGCAGCCAAGAAGCCAGCAACCGCAGCT